>JAOULV010000202.1 GCA_029881835.1 Rhodospirillaceae bacterium | reverse complement strand
CATGTTCATGCCAGATTTCGGAACCGCGCGTTGCGATTTCCCCGGTGGCGATGCCGAAACGCTTTATAATTCTATTCACCGTATTATGGAACTGCCAGATAGCACCCGCATCTTCACCTGCCATGACTATCTGGCCGAAGGTCGCAAAGAATATGCTTGGGAATCAACCGTTGGTGAACAAAAGGCCAAAAACGTTCACATCAACGAAAAAATTTCCAAGGAAGAATTCGTAAAAATGCGCACCGAAAAAGACAAAACCCTGAACATGCCGGTTCTTATTTTGCCATCAGTACAGGTCAACATGCGTGCGGGCCACATGCCCGAACCCGAAGCAAACGGCATTAGTTATCTAAAAATACCTGTGAACGGTGTTTGATGCGGTACTAGGAACCTTTTAACGCGGCTGGTTTATTTGCGCGAATTTCTTCTTCGCTCAGGCCTTGTAATTCGTGTGGAAAAACCAGCCACGTATCGGTTTCGTGAATGAAGTAATCCGGAACAAAATCAACTTTGCTTTTGTTTGGTTTATAATAAACCGTAGCAACCTTTATGGTTTGCGGTGTATTGCGCCGGGATAGTTCTTTTATTGTGTTTATGATGGCATCAAGGCTACGCCCCGAATCAAACACATCATCAACTATAAGCAACTGATCATCGGCATTAACATTTTCGATTATATAATGCAGGCCGTGAACGCGAATAGTATCGCTTTGCTTTTCTATTCCTTCGTATGACGATGTGCGAATAGAAATATGATCGGTTGGAACACCGTGATATTCCATTAATTCCTGCACCGCAATGCCAACCGGGGTACCACCGCGCCACACACCAACAATGTAATTAGGCTTAAATCCTGATTCCAATATTCGGTGACCCAGCAGGAAGGAATCCCGCAATAGTTCTTCGGCTGATATAAATTGCTTCTCGACCATTGCGGGATATCTTTTCCTAATCAGTGCTAGCCAAACACGTAGTGTGCTACACCCAATGCGGCAACAAACAATACCGCCGGGCTTGCTTCGTTCATGCGACCGCTGGCAATTTTAATTACACCATAGGTTATAAAACCAATGGCAATTCCGTTGGCGATTGAAAACGTCAACGGCATCAAGATTGCAGCCAAAATTGCGGGCGCATATTCGCTAGCATCATTCCATTCTATATCAAGCATATTGCGCATGAAATGGGTTGCGACAAACACCAATGCCGCACCGGTAGCAAACGCCGGAATGCTTTGTGCCAACGGGGCGAAGCCCAGACACAAAACAAATAAAACGGCAACAACCACTGCGGTCAGGCCCGTGCGTCCGCCTTCTTTTATGCCGGCGGCACTTTCGATATATGACGTGGTGTTAGATGTGCCAAAAAGCGCGCCGATTATGGTTGCCAATGAATCGCTAATTACCGCACGGCCGATGTTTTCTATTTTGCCATCGGGGCCAATTTTACCGGCAATGTTGGCGACACTGGTAAGGGTTCCGGCGGTATCGAAAAAATCGACAAACAAAAGCGAAAACACCACACCAATCATGGTTGCGGTTAAGGCGCCGGCAATATCTAGCTTGAACATAGTGGGTTCTATACTGGGAACCGAACCGATAACCCCGCCAAATTCAGCCGCCCCCGCTAGCCAGCCAACAATGCTGACCGCCAAAATGCCAATTACAATGCCGCCCGGAATGCGCAATTTATCAAGCACCGTCATCACAACGAACCCGGCAAAAAACAAAATTACCGGAAGGCTGGAAACATCGCCAAGACCAACCAAAGTTGCCGGGTGGTCAACCACAACGCCTGCGTTCTTTAAACCAATAATGGCAAGGAACATTCCAATCCCAGCACCGATGCCAAGCTTTAGCGATTTTGGGATTGAATTGATCACCCATTCGCGCAGACCCGTAAGGCTAAGGGCCAGGAATAAAACGCCACTTACAAAAACCGCGCCCAGCGCCACTTCCCATGGCTGCTTCATTCCCAAAACAATGCCGAATGTAAAAAACGCGTTTAGGCCCATACCCGGTGCCAACGCCACCGGCCATTTGGCCCACCAGCCCATTATGGATGTACCGACAACCGCGGCAATAATGGTAGCAACAAAGACCGAACCGAAATCCAGCCCGGCATTTGAAAGAATGGCCGGGTTGACTACTATTATGTATGCCATGGTCAAGAACGTCGCCAGACCGGCTAATGCTTCGGTTTTTACCGTTGATCCTTTGGCGCTAATACCAAAATAACTATCAAGCCATTTCATAGGCTTACCCCCTTATACAATGTTTAATTTCTGCAGAGGAAATAGAGCACCGGGCAACACATCAAATCAACGCAAAATAATATACCCGCTAGATACTGCGGATTTTTTAACCGCTTGTGCGCACTATTGATAGATGCCGGGCATTAATGGCGAATCGGTTATTGTGATATTTTTTCTTAAATTCTTTACTTAGTGGTGGTTATGGCAACG
Source organism: Rhodospirillaceae bacterium (assembly GCA_029881835.1). Classification (GTDB taxonomy): domain Bacteria; phylum Pseudomonadota; class Alphaproteobacteria; order Rhodospirillales; family Magnetovibrionaceae; genus DAOVVL01. Next base: position 968 of record JAOULV010000202.1, on the reverse strand, counting down.
CTAAGGCATTATGAATACGCACTGGTCAATTAGGAATCTTGGTTTAAATGGCAAACGAAGCTATTTTTAAAAAAGGAATGTCGCTTCTTGCCGGTGGGGTTACATTAATAACCACCGGAACAGATGCGGCGCGCAGGGGAATAACCGCAACTGCCGTGTGTTCACTTTCGGCCAACCCCCCAAGCCTGATTGCGTGCGCCAACAAAGATACCGGAACCGCCAAAGCAATAATTGAAACTGGCGTTTTTGCGGTAAATGTGTTGGGCGAAAACCACAGGGATTTATCAATGGTATTTGCCGGTGCTACCGGAATTTCCGGTGAAGACAGGTTTCAACATGGAAATTGGGCAGCGCACGCCCACAATGTGGCATACCTTGAAGATGCGGTCGCCGTATTTATATGTGAAACCGTCCAGCAGATATCGCACGGCACCCATTATGCCTTTGTCGCCAACGTAAAAGACGTAATATTGATAAACGAAAATGAAACGCCAATTGCCTGGCTGGGTTCTTCGTTTCATAACCTTTCACCGCTGGATTAATGTAAATGGCATCCATACTTTTGCTTGGTTTTTTAATGGGCCTGCGCCACGCGGTTGAAGCCGACCACGTTTCTGCGGTTGCCAGCCTAAACGCCAAAGATAAATCACAACCAATCACTATCCGCCATGCCTTGCGCCTGGCATTGCGATTGGGCGCGCTGTGGGGGCTGGGCCATAGCATCGCCCTGCTGGCTATCGGTGTTTCTTTTATTGCGCTGGGGTTTGCCACGCCGCCATTGTTTTCAATTTGGATGGAATTTGTCGTCGGTTTAATGCTGGTTGTTATTGGCGCTGACCTTTTATATCGGCTTATCAAGAAACGTATTCATTTTCATGCCCATATCCACGGCGAAGGGGTTGTTCATTTTCATGCCCACACCCACAGTTCGGATGCACCCACAATTCACAAAAAACACAAAACCATAA
>JAOULV010000013.1 GCA_029881835.1 Rhodospirillaceae bacterium | reverse complement strand
TTTCGCGTGCGTTCATTTATTTTTTTGTTTCCATAAATCCATAAATGTTTTGCCCGTTGGTGCGGGAAAATCGCGGCCGTCGGTCCACCCGCCAAGAAACGGCAACCATGAAAAGCGCGTTCGTTTGCCGGCAAACATTTTCCATGCCCTAACCTTGAAGCCGGCAATCGAATGATAAAGTTTTGGTTTTGTTGCAACAAAGACCCACGCCCCAAGCCCGATTTTTGCAAGCAGGCTTTGTTTACCCGCATCATATGAGCGCACCCGATGGCGGCGCAAAAGTTTTGGCAACGGAATGCGCACCGGGCAAACCGCTTCGCAGCGCCCGCACAGTGTTGAGGCATCGGGCAGGGTGTGGGCTTCATCCATGCCGACCATTAGTGGGGTCAAGACCGAACCGATGGGGCCGGGGTAAACCCAGCCATAGGCATGCCCGCCGACCGAACCGAACACCGGGCAATGGTTCATGCACGCCCCGCAACGAATGCAGCGCAGGGCTTCGGAAAATTCACTGCCAAGCGTGGTCGAGCGCCCGTTATCAAGCAACACCAGATGAAATTCTTTCGGCCCGTCAAGGTCCGGCGTGCGCTTGGGCCCGGTGAAAAAGGTCGTATAAACGGTGATGTCTTGCCCAGTGGCCGAGCGTGCCAGCACGCGAAGCAGGGTTGATGCGTCTTCTAATGTGGGAACAATTTTTTCAATCGAACTAAGCGCAATGTGCACCGGCGGCAATGACTGGGTCAAATCGCCGTTGCCTTCGTTGGTTACAATTAACGCGCTGCCGGTTTCGGCGATTAGCATATTGGCGCCGGTTATGCCGACATCGGCATTGATAAAATCATCACGCAAAATTTCGCGTGCTTCATTTAATAATTGTTTGGGTTCGGAAATATCACGCCCGCTATCAAGGTTTGTGTGGTGTTGGCGAAATACATCTTCGACTTCGGATTTGGCAATATGAAACGCCGGCGCAATTATGTGGCTGGGCGGTTCGTTTTTAAGTTGCAAAATATATTCACCCAGATCGGTTTCAACCGCACGAATGGCATGTTGTTCAAGATAATGATTAAGACCAATTTCTTCCGACACCATGGATTTTCCCTTGGTGACGGTTTTGGCGTTATGGTCTTGGCAGATTTTTAAAATTATTTCGCGTGCATCATTTGCGCTGGCGGCCCAATGCACTTTGCCGCCTGCGGCGATTACGTTTTGTTCAAATATTTCCAGATAAGCATCAAGATTTTTTAAAACGTCGGATTTAATTTCTTTTGCCCGGTCGCGCAAAATATCGAATTCGTCCAAACGGTCCATCGCGTTTTTGCGTTTTTGTTGGAACCCTTCGCGGGTAATGCGTGAAAGTTGGGTTTGTAGATTTTTATCCAACAAGGCATCGTGCGCGTTTTCGCTAAAATTATGACAGGTCGGTTTGTCATAGGTAAAAAGATTATTGGGCGCGCCTGACATTATTTTTCCCCCGCGCCAATGGGGGCAACGTTTGCCATTCCGGCCAATATTTCGGCAATGTGATAAACTTTTATGTTTTCCCCCCGGCGTGAAAGCCTGCCTGCCATGTTTAACAAACAACCCAAATCGCCACCCAATAATGTATCGGCGTTGGTTGTTAAAATATCATCAGATTTTTTATCAACTATGGCGGTTGAAATTTCACCCAGCTTAACCGAAAAAAGCCCGCCAAAACCGCAACAGGTTCCGCCTTCGGATAATTCTTTTAAATTAAGGCCGGAAACATTTTGTAATAATTTTCGTGGTTGTTGTTTGATGCCCAGTTCACGCAAGCCCGAACATGAATCGTGATAAGCACAATCACCATCATAGCTGACGTCCGTTTTGTTCCACCCGCCAACGTCTGCTAAAAATGTTGTTAGTTCGTACGTGCGTGCCGCCAAATTTTCGGCCAGGGGTTTGTATTTTGCATCATCTTTGAAAAGTTCAGGATAATGTGCCACCACCGTTCCGGCACATGAACCAGACGGGGTTACCACATAATCATAACCTTTAAACGCATCTATCAGTGTGCGTGCAACTTTTCTGGCATCGTCCAGTGCGCCCGAATTAAGTGCAGGTTGGCCACAACAGGTTTGCCCATCGGGCACAACCACATCGGCACCAATTTCACCCAACAATTTAACAGCAGCAAAACCGATGTTCGGGCGCATGGCATCCACCAGACAGGTAACAAAAAGTGCGACGGTTTTGTTTTCGGGTAGCATTTAGTGCCTTATTGTTATTGCTGTTGTTGTTATTGCGGCAAAAGCGATGTCGGTAACAAAATAAAATATTTTCCCGCACGCTTCATGTTGCCGGCCATTTTTCGGGCGTTTGCCCCTGTGCCAAAAAATATGTCACCCCTGACCACGCCCTTAATGGCGCCACCGGTATCTTGGGTTATCATCAGGCGATTAAGGGGTTTTTTGCCGTCAAGCGGATCAATGGTTTCAACCCAGATGGGCGCGCCCAGCGGCAGATAGCGCCTATCAATGGCGAGCGAGCGCTCAGGCGTCAGGGCAACACCGGCCGCCCCAATCGGGCCGGGGCCGGAAAGTTCCCTGAAAAATACAAACGACGGGTTTTCATGCAATAGCTTGCGCCCCTGTTCGGGGTTTTGTTTCACCCACTCAGAAATTGAATCCATGGTAAGGCGGTCTGCCGGAATTTCGCCCCGGTCGATTAACACCCGCCCGATTGATTTATATTCCCGCCCGTTTTTTCCGGCAAAGCCAAGGCGCAAAACGGTTCCATCACCAATGCGCACCCGGCCCGAGCCCTGGACGTGCAAGAAAAATGCTTCGACCGGATCTGCAACCCAGGCAATCGGTTTAAGCTTTGCCCCCGATGTTCCGTTTTCGATTGCGCTGCGCGGGGCGTATGGTTTTAACCTGCCATTTTCGACCCGGCCCCAGATTGTATTGCCGGCCAGATCTTCATTAAAATCGCCCAATGATGCGCTAACCAAATCATCCGGCCGGGCATAAAGCGGGGTTTGGAATGCGCCGCCCCGGGCAAGTGCGCCCGCGAGTTCGGGTTCAAAATATCCGGTGAATAAACCATCTGGATTGGAATTATCCATCACAAGATAGGGCATAAACCAGTTTTCAAAAAATTGCCTAGCATCATTTGTGGATGGTGATTTTATTTTTTCTGCCGCCCGGCACGCGCCAACCCAATCGGCCGCCACCCCACCGGTTATTTTTGCGCTGGCGGCAACGGGTGAATTGGGTGACATTTTTTTTATTCGTTGGCACGACAACACGAACGCGCTTAACGCGGTGCGCCTGTCATCAGCGGCCCAGCCGTTAAGTGCGGAAAAAGTGCTGGGTTGTAATTTGACCTCTGCTTCTTTTTCTTTTTCAGGGGTAATTGTGGTTGGGGCTTCGGGTTTGCTTAAAAATTTTGGCGGGGCACATGCGGCCAATAAAAGCACCGCGCCCATAACAATATGGCGGGGAAATTTTAAAGCCGGTTTCACAGTTGTTTTTATTGCCACCTGTTTTGGCCCCCAAAGGTTACGATGATTGGCTAATCAAGCGTACCGGTTGCAACCAACGCCCAGTTAGGATCGCGCGAACGGGTGTTGCGTGAAAATGTCCAAAAATCCGTTACCTTCTCCACCCGGGCGGGGTCGCCTTCGATTACCGTGCCGTCTTCGTCACGCAAGGCGCTTATTTGTTCGCTTTCAAATTTTACCGTAACAAATGCATCGCGCTCTTCCATATAGGCTTCGACCAATTGGGCGGTGCTGATGCCAACAAGGGTTTCTTCCAGGGTTTGGTTTTTTTCTTCGCGTTCACGAATTGCCTGGGAAAAATTTGCGAATACTTCTGCGCTTAATAACGGCTTCAACGCTTTTTCGTTTCCTTCACAATAAAATGACAAAATCATTTCAAACGCCATTTTAGAGCCATCAACAAATTCCCGCACCTTAAACGATGGATCGGCATTGACTATGGCGATTATGCCATCTTTAAGCGGGCCCGGTTCAAAGCTATCTGCTTCGTTTGTCGGTGCCACATCAATATCAACCGCGGGCGTTTCATCGGCGCGAGCTTCAGGTAGGCGAATTACATTGTCTTCACGGTCTGCGCGATCATCGTGCCTGTCTGCACCACCAAAGCCTGCGTCGCGTTCGGATTTGTTGTTGTCGCTGTTGCCATCGAAACCATCGCGCCCGCCCAGCATTGAACGAAGCCGCAAAACAAGAAAAACTGCGATCAGGGCAAAAAGTATTATGTCGAAATATTGCATGTTGTGTTCTCTGGGGCTCCGCTGGTGATGTGGCTATTTTGGCCTTGATAGCACTAAACAGGTTAAAGGTGCAGTTGAAATGGGGCAATAGTTGGATGATGTAAAGCCCTGGCGTGCTTTGTGGTTATATATTTTTTTCCCGGTGGTTGCACATATATGGTTTAGGCTTAAATAAGCTTAATGTGAAGCAAGGGGCAAGCTTTGGGTTTACTCATTTTAATATTGCTAATTGGCGTACCGCTGGTCGAAATAAGCCTGTTTATCAAGGTTGGTGGTATTGTCGGCGGCTGGACGACCGTGGGCCTTATTGTGCTGACCGCGGTGGTCGGCCTGACAATAGTCCGCGCCCAGGGCTTGGGCATTATCAACAAATTAAACCGCGATATGGCTTTGGGCGCATTTCCGGTGGGTGCGGCGTTTGAGGGGATAGCCCTGTTTATTGCCGGTGCCTTGTTGATTGTGCCGGGGTTTATGACCGATGCCTTGGGTTTTTTGCTTTTAATTCCGCCACTTCGCAGGTTTTTGGGCGAAAAGCTGGCACCAAACGTGCATTTTCAGGGCTTTTCTGCCCATGCCCACACCCATACCGCGGGCCGGGGCGGACGGGGCGGGCAAAGTGGGGCCCCGGGGCCAGAAATATTGGGTGGTGGTAGCGGTGACGGGGGCGAGACAATCTCCACCAGCACCACCAGCGGCATAATAATTGAGGGTGAATTCAGCGAAATCAAAGACCCCGACACCGCCCAAGACGGTGATGACGTTGCGAATAACAACAATACATGATAACCAAAATCAAAATTTTGCCACCACCCCAACCTGACAACACCAGCCTGACAACAAAGGAACAATTTAATGGCCGATAGCAACAAACCAGATGGCGCAAACGCCGGGCCCATCGTTATCAGCGGACAATACATCAAAGACCTTTCGTTTGAGGCCCCCGGTGCGCCGACAATTTTTGCTAAGCTACAAAGCAACCAACCCGAACTAAACGTCAGTGTTGATTTGGGCGTGGCAAAGATGGACGGCTCAGACAACACCTATGAGGTAACAATAGTTCTGGGTGCCGATATGAAGGTTGGCGGTGAGGTCGGGTTTGTTCTGGAATTAAAATATGCGGGCGTATTTACCTTAAATATTGCCGAAGAACACATTGGTGCGGCGCTGATGATTGAATGCCCGCGCCTGTTGTTCCCCTATGCCCGCAACATTATATCGGACGTAACGCGCGATGGCGGGTTTGTTCCGCTGACGTTACAGCCCATAGATTTTGTTGCCCTGTACCAAAAGCGCCAAGAAACCTTAGCCCAAGAAAACCAACCGGCACCAGGCGCTTAAAAACGTGCGAATTTAATTAAACATCAATTACGCCAAATAGGGTTTTCCAGCGTATCAACAAATGCTGTCCATGCGGCTTCTTCTTCGGCGCTGGGGGCAAACGTTCTGGGTTGGCGCTGGGCGCGCGGTTCGTTGGGGTTGGCGCCCGCAACCACCAGCCCATTGGTTTCAAGACCAAGATTGGTTTGCCGCCCGCCGGTTAATTCTAAATAAACATCGGCCAACAAGCGCGCATCAAGCAACGCGCCATGCAATTCACGATTAGAATTATCAATATTAAAACGCCGACAAAGGGCATCAAGGTTAGCCGGTGCGCCGGGAAATTTTTTTCTGGCCATGCGCACGGTATCGGTTGTGCGCTCCATCGCGATCGGTTCCTTGCCGACAAGAGCAAGTTCGGCATTGATAAAACGCATATCAAATTCGGCGTTGTGAATTACCAGCTGGGCCGTACCGATAAATTCTAAAAATTTATCTACGGTTTTGGCAAACACCGGATGGGTGATTAAAAATTCTTCGCTTAGGCCATGAATTGCTTTTGCTTCTTCGGGCATGTCGCGTTCGGGGTTTATGTATTGGTGAAAAACATTTCCGGTGGCAACCCGATTGATCATTTCAACACAACCGATTTCGACGATGCGATGCCCGGCCTTGGGGTCGAGCCCGGTTGTTTCTGTATCAAGTGCTATTTCACGCATAAAATTATTTTCCCCAGTGTGGCCCCCACGCGCGGGCAGGAATTTTGTTCATTACTTTTATCATCTCTTTCACCTGACGCAAGCTTTCACCCCGTCCGGCCCGGGTGGATATTACAAAATCCGCCATTTGGCATTTTAGTTCGGGCGATAATTGGTTGCTTTCAATTGCATCCAAACGGGCGTCGTTCATGCCGGGGCGCACCAACACCCGTGGGCGTTGTACAAATTTTGGCGCATATACACAAACAACAAAATCTGTTTTTGTTTCCCCGCCGGTTTCAAACAACAAAGGAATATCTAACACCAACAAACTGGTGCGCCTGCGGGCGTGATGGGCAATAAAATCTTTTTGCATTTTTTCGACTAGTGGATGAAGGATGGATTCAAGTTCACGCAATTTTTTAACGTCGTTAAAAACAATGTTGCCAAGTTTGTTTCTATCTATTGCGGGTTTTGTTTTTGTGTTAATGCCAACGTCGGGAAATTTTTTTAAAACCGCACCCACTGCCCCGCCATCAACCCCGAGCAATTTATGAACCGCTTTATCGGAATCAAAAACCGGAACGCCAAAATAGCGAAACGCCATAGCGGCCCAGGTTTTTCCCATACCGATGCCGCCGGTTAAGCCCAATACCACAGGGCCCGAATAGCTTCTTGCGCCCGATGCGCCGTTCATTATTTGCTGCCTTTTAAAGCGTGTAAAACGTGGGCGCGAAGTTCATCGCTAACCTTTGCGTCCACGCCAAACCATAACTTGAAACCGGGCCTCGCCTGATGCAGTAACATCCCAATACCATCAACCACTGCAAAGCCGTGTTCTTTCGCATTTTTTAAAAGTTTGGTTTCAAGCGGATTATAAACAATGTCGTTTACAACCGCATCGGGGGCCAATCGATCAAGCGAGATTTCAAGTTCGGGCTGGCCCTTCATCCCTAGTGTTGTGGTGTTGACCAAAAGCCCGGCCTCGGTCAATGCGGCGGTGCGATGGTCCCACGGAACTATTGCAATATCGCCATCCCAATGGGGCGCCAAATCCATCGCCAGCGCTTCGGCGCGTGCGCCCGAGCGATTAATGATGCGAACTTCGGGTGTGCCCGCGCCCAACAACGCGCCAACAACACTGCGCGCAGCCCCACCGGCGCCCAACACAACGGCCGGGGATTTGGTAAAATCAAAATCTGGCGCGCCTGATTTTAAATTTTCGATAAAACCAAAACCATCGGTGTTGAGACCAAAAAGTTTACCGTCATCTTTCACCGCAATCGTATTAACCGCACCAATGCGCGCCGCCATTTCATCTGTTTCATCAACAATCTTCAAGGCCGCTTCTTTATGCGGAACGGTTATATTGACACCGGCAAAACCATTTTGCCCAAGGGCCAGCAATTCACGTTCAAGGTTTTTTGGTTCAACCGCGATGCGTTCATACGTTCCATTTATTTTAAAATGGTCCAGCCAAAAACCGTGGACCAACGGTGAAAGGGAATGATCAACCGGCCAACCCATTACGCCGGCCTTTATTATTTTTTCCCCGCTCATGCTTGCTCCAACCGTTTGCGGTGCAATTGAATAATTGTCGCCGCCGTTTCTTCGACCGATTTGCGGCTTACATCAATAACCGGCCAACCGTGTTTTTTATAAAGTGCGCTGGCGTTGCGTATTTCTTCGGCAACCGAATCCGGGTCAACGTAATCGGTTTCTTCGTGCTGGCCGTTTACTTCCAAACGCTGGCGACGAATTTGCACAAGACGCTTGGGATCTTTGGTCAGACCAATTTTTAATGGCCGTTCGGCAAACACCGCTTCGTCTGGAACCTGTATTCCCGGTGTAACTTGAATGTTGGCGGCCTTTAGCCCGTGGTTGGCCAAATAAATACAGGTGGGTGTTTTTGATGTACGCGATACACCAAACAAAATTACATCGGCCTGTTCAATGTCGCGCACCGATTTGCCATCGTCATGCGCCAAGACATAATGGATGGCATCTATTTTTGAATAATAATCTGCGTCCATTACATGTTGGCTACCGGGGCGCGCGGTCTGCGCGGTACCGAGATAATTCCCCAGCTGGCTAAGAACCGGATTTAACAAATCAATACACGGTACTTTTAAATTACGGCATCCCTGCACCAGCTTTTCACTAAGGTGGTCATCGACAATGGTAAAAATTACAAAGCCCGGATTTATTTTTATATTATCAAGCACCTCTTGAACCTGTTCATCGCTGCGCACCATCGCCCAGGTATGTTCTTCGGCCGCAGCTTCGGGAAATTGTGCCAAGCACGCGCGCGCCACGACCTCTAGGGTTGCGCCGGTAGAATCGGATACCTTGTGAAACTTAAATTTTCTCATTTTTTGATTTTTTCCCGATTTTTTACCTGTTGGTGGTGTGGGTATGAATTGTGGAAAAGTGGTGTACTTAATAAATTATGGTTTTTTTATACCCCAAGAGCACTATTTCGCCCTCAGGCCATTTTCATATGTATAACATTTTACACTTTTGCAAAAAACCTGTGTGTGGGTGGTCTGGTTTGGTGCTTTTCCACATTATACCCATGATTATATCACTATTTCCGCCCCCATTTGCGAACCCTTGGTTTGCACGCCGTGCGGGGTGGTTTACCCTATATTTTTTGCGCTGGTGTGGTGGTTCAATCCACCATTTTTTTACCTTTTCCCGCCAATTATTATCTGGTCACCGTCTTTGTGGGGTGTTGGCCTAATAAAATGTGGAAAACAACAATCCCCGTTATTTTGGCTACTACAACTACATCCAAAAATTTATATATATAAATATATATATTGATAAGAGGTGTGTTGATTATTCAAAACCTGATAAAACATTACCCATCATGACAAAAAGATTCATCCAAGCCCTTGAGGGCAAGACCCTGACCCCGCCCCCGTTCTGGCTGATGCGCCAAGCCGGGCGTTACCTGCCGGAATACATGCAAACCCGGGCAAAATCTAAAAATTTCTTGAATTTTTGTTATTCGCCGGATCTGGCGGTTGAAGTAACCCTGCAGCCGTTACGCCGTTACGCCATGGATGCGGCAATTTTGTTTTCCGATATTTTGGTTATCCCCGACGCATTGGGCCAAAAGGTTGAATTCAAAGCCGGCGAAGGGCCCCAGCTTGAACCAATCAGGGATGAAGTGGCCTTAGAAAAATTAGACAGCCAACTAGATGGATTTCATCAACACCTAGCCCCGGTTTATGAAATTTTACGTCGGCTTTCGCGTGAAATACCAAATGAAACCGCATTAATCGGATTTGCCGGTGCGCCGTGGACGGTGGCAACCTATATGGTTGAAGGCAAGGGTTCAAAAAATTATGAAATAGTTCGCGCGGTTGCTTTGGACAACCCAGATTTTTTTCAACGCCTAATAGATATTTTAATTGAAGCAACAGCAAGCTACCTGATTGAACAGGTTAGAAACGGGGCCGAGGTTTTGCAACTGTTTGACAGCTGGGCGGGTGTTTTATCGGAAAATGAATTTCGCCGTTGGGTAATTGAACCGAATGCAGAAATTGTTTCGCGGGTTAAAAAAGTTCACCCCGATGTTAAATTTATTGGTTTCCCCCGCGGGGCCGGGCCGCTTTACGTGGACTTTGTAAAACAAACCGGCGTCGATGGTGTAAGCATAGATCAATCAATTCCGCTTGAATGGGCGCGCGATAATATTCAGCCACTTGCTACCGTGCAGGGCAACATGGATAACCTGTTATTGGTTGCCGGTGGCGATGCAATGGAAAAACAAATTCGCCACATTATTGATGTGTTGGGCAAGGGTCCTTTCATTTTTAATCTTGGTCATGGAATTGTTCCACAAACCCCGCCGGAAAATGTTCAACGCTTGGCAGATATTATTCACGGCTATAAATGAACGAACAAAACACAGCACAAAAAATTGCAGTGGTACTGTTTAATCTTGGCGGGCCAGACAGCCTTGATGCGGTTAAGCCGTTTTTGTTTAATCTGTTTAACGACAAGGCAATCATTTCATTGCCCCAGCCATTGCGCTGGTTTTTGGCTAAATTAATTTCAACCAGACGCACGCCTGTTGCCCAAAAAATATATAACGAAATCGGTGGGCGTTCGCCCATTGTTGAACTAACCAACGCACAAAGTGCGGCGCTGGAAAAAGTTTTGCAAAACACTTTGGGTGCAGCAGAAACAAAAGTGTTTGTTGCCATGCGCTATTGGCGCCCGTTTGCGAACGAAACCGCGGTTGAGGTTAAAAATTTTAACCCAGATAAAATAATTCTTCTTCCGCTTTACCCACAATATTCAACCACAACCAGCGCATCATCAATCGCTGAATGGAAAAAGGTTGCCCATCGCGCGGGCATTAAGGCCGAAACAAAAACAATTTGTTGTTGGCCGGTTGATCCGGGGTTTATTACGGCGCAAGCAAAACTTTTGGTTGATGCAATTTCTCAGGTTTTGGCATCAACGCCCGACAGTTTTGTTGAGGTTTTATTTTCCGCCCACGGTCTGCCCAAACGCACGGTTGAACGAACCAGCGACCCATACCCCGAACAGGTGATAAGGGGTGCCGAGGCAATTGTTAGCGCGCTATACAAAATTAAACCGGAATATAAAAATAAATTTAGCTGGCAGGTAAGCTATCAAAGCAGGGTTGGGCCATTGGAATGGATCGGACCGGCCACCGAAGACGAAATAAAATTGGCCGGGCAACGCAAAGCATCATTAGTGGTGTTGCCGATTGCTTTTGTTTCCGAGCATTCCGAAACGCTGGTCGAGCTGGATATCGAATACCGCGAAGTTGCAATTAAGGCCGGAGTTAAAAATTATATTCGCGTGCCCGCAGTTGGTACCCAGCCGGATTTTATAAACGGATTAGGTGGTCTTGTTGCGGCCGCATTGCAATCACCATGCAACCCCATGCCGGGCAGCGGTTGCAATAAACCGTGTGAAGATAAAACCGGGGCTTGTCCACACGCCATTAGTGGGTGATACTTTGGCGCGTTAATTGATAAACAGGAACAAAACACATGCTTGAGGGAAATGCCTATTTGTGGGTAAAGGCGCTACACATCATAGCGGTCATTGCGTGGATGGCCGGGCTTTTGTATTTGCCCCGCCTTTTTGTCTATCACACTGCCACTACCCGTGGCTCACAAGCATCCGAAACGTTCAAGGTGATGGAACGGCGTTTGCTAAGGGCCATAATGAACCCGGCGATGATAGCAAGCTGGGTGTTTGGTCTGTGGCTTTATGTATCTTACGGTGACCTTTCCGATATTTGGATACACATCAAATTGGCGCTGGTTATAGCCATGAGCATCGCCCACGGGCTAATGGCCAGATGGCGCAAAGATTTCGAACAAGACCGCAACGAGCGCCCGGACATATTTTACCGTATCGCCAACGAGGTCCCCACCGTGCTCATGATAATAATCGTCATTTTGGTGGTGATTAAGCCATTTTAGTCAATAATTGGCTGATATTAAGGGTAGTTTTGATAGCGAAATGATATTATTTCATACTATTTCTGGCCCGTCATGTACTGTGGGGCGCGGTTGAAAATCGCTTACACGATAACGCGCGCAACTTCCCCTTTGACACAAAGCCACAGTTAAGTTAATGATTTTTCTAACAAGCGGCCCTTCTCTGGGCTCATAACGCCTCCGCAACACAAATTCCCTATATAATTCCCTATATAAAAATTTCCAACCACCGCCCGCTTCGGGCCACACCCCCCCAAACCACCAGCCAAAAAACATTTCCATCCCACAGGCCAAAACCACAACAAAACAAGTGAACAGAGCAAATGAACCTTAAAGAACTAAAACTTAAACCCCCCGCAGAACTTCTTTCTTTCGCCGAAGGGCTTGGCATTGAAAATGCCAGCTCGCTGAGAAAGCAAGACATGATGTTTGCCATTTTGAAAAAGATGGCCGAAGACGGAACCGCCATATACGGCGACGGGGTGTTGGAAGTACTGCAAGACGGATTTGGTTTTTTACGCAGCCCTGAGGCAAATTATCTGCCCGGCCCCGATGACATTTATGTTTCCCCAAGCCAGGTGCGCCGTTTTGGTTTGCGTACCGGCGATACGGTTGAAGGCGAAATTCGCAGCCCCAAAGAAGGCGAGCGCTATTTTGCTTTGTTGAAATTAAACACCATTAACTTTGAAGACCCGGGCGCAGTAAAACACCGCATCAATTTTGATAACCTGACCCCGCTTTATCCTGATGAGCGTCTGGTTATGGAAATAGATGATCCGGAAAAAAAGGATTACACCTCGCGCATTATGGATTTGATTACGCCAATCGGCAAAGGCCAGCGCGCACTTGTGGTGGCACCACCGAGAACCGGTAAAACCGTAATGCTACAAAACATTGCCCATTCGGTCGAAGCCAACCATCCGGAATGTTATTTGATCGTTTTGTTAATTGATGAACGACCCGAAGAGGTAACCGACGTTTCGCGCTCGGTCAAAGGCGAGGTTGTTTCATCTACCTTTGATGAACCGGCATCGCGCCACGTGCAAGTGGCCGACATGGTAATTCAAAAAGCCAAACGTTTGGTTGAACACAAGCGCGACGTTGTTATTTTGCTGGATTCAATCACCCGCTTGGCCCGTGCCTACAACACCGTTGTTCCCAGTTCGGGCAAGGTTCTAACCGGCGGCGTTGATGCCAACGCATTACAGCGGCCAAAAAGATTTTTTGGTGCCGCGCGCAACATCGAAGAGGGCGGTTCGCTAACCATTATTGCCACAGCCCTTATTGAAACCGGATCGCGCATGGACGAGGTTATCTTTGAAGAATTTAAAGGTACCGGTAACTCGGAAATTATTCTTGATCGCAAGGTATCGGATAAGCGTATCTTCCCGGCAATCGACGTAACCAAATCCGGCACCCGCAAAGAAGAATTGCTGGTTGATAAAGCGGCGATGAACAAAATGTGGATGTTGCGCAGAATCTTGATGCCCATGGGCGTAACCGACGCGATGGAATTTTTGATTTCCAAATTAAAAGAAACCAAAAACAACGCAGACTTTTTTGATTCAATGAACACTTAAATATTTGTTATCGGGCAAAATAAAAGCGGGGCCTTTGGGGGCCCCGCTTTTTTGTTTGTTGGCTTTGGTTTATTTAGTTTTTACCGCCGCCTTTACCGTTGCCGCCTTTGTTGCCACCGCCGCTTTTGCCGCCAGCGGAACTGCCGCGGTCGCTGCTTTTGCT
>JAOULV010000200.1 GCA_029881835.1 Rhodospirillaceae bacterium | reverse complement strand
AATAACCAGTATTACCGGGGCCTGCAGTTCTTTTGCCAGGTGGGCATTAGAATCAACCCCCTCGATATCCATGCCATCGTGCAGGCCTTTGTTGCCTTCAATAATTGCGATGTCGCCACCCGCAGATTTAGCGGCAAATAGCGATTTAATTTCATCCGTTTCTTGGGTGTGGAAATCAAGGTTATAGCATGGGCTTCCGGCCGCGTTGCCAAGCCACATGGGATCAATATAATCGGGCCCCTTTTTAAACGGGCGCACATCCTTGCCGCGCGCGGCCAAAGCAGCGGCAATACCAACCGATATGGTGGTTTTGCCGGACGATTTATGCGCTGCTGATAAAAATACACGTGACATAAATATCAAAGCCTTTTAAGCGGTTTAAAATGCGGGCAGGCAAAAAAACATTAGCCAGCGGGGAAAAGTTTATCCCTGTTTCTAGATTCCCACATTTCACTTGCCATTTTTATGGCGCTATCGGGGTCGTTTGCGCGCCCCATTAGCCGTAAAACTATGGCCGCGGTTCCAATAATCGCGCCCGTGGCATAGTCATTATCAAGGGTTCCGTTCCACACCGCACCAAGATGGGAAAGATCCATATCTTCGTCTTTTTCATAATCATGGTCTTCTAGCATGGGCGGCCATTGCTCTTCGGTGCGCTTACCGTCAAGCAGCATTTGTACCACAACCGGTTTGTGCGGTCGGCGCTCTGCTTCGCCGCCTTCGCCCTTGAATACGGCCATGTTTTTTTGCCCCAATAATTCGGCGGTATCGCGATGGACATCTTGATAATTGGGATGAAAAACTGTTTGCATTTCGTTGGGCGCATTAAATGGGTTAAGCATCCGGGCAAAGGTGTTAACCGGTGAGCGCACGCCCAAGATTGGTTTTAATTCAATTATTTCCTGCAACTGTGGAACAAAATTAGCGAGCGGCAGGTAGGTAAAATTGCTGGTTTTTATTTGCTCTGAAGCCTCGACCAAGGATCCGGCAATGGGAACGCCCAGATGTTCTAGCGCCGTGCGGGAAAATAACCTTCCTTCGGTGTGACCTTCGGTTCCCTGCATGCATATTTTTATGCCGTTTTGGCTAAGCATGATGGCAGAAAGCAAAAACCACGGAAGCTGGCGTTTTTTACCCGAATAAGATGCCCAATCGACATCTACTTTTGGTGCATCTTTAGGCAATTTAATAAATTCGCGCGCCGCTCTTACAAAACCGGCACCTTCGCCGGGAACTTCGGTTCTAACACGCAAAATACAAAGAAACGCACCAAGTTGAAGTGGTTCAACTTCACCCTTCATAATCATGCTGGCGGCCTCAAACATTTCTTCTTCGTCCAACGGACGTGAAAGATTTGGGCCGCGTCCGATTATGCGGACAAACTGGGCAAACGGGTGTTCTTTGGCTACGCTCATGTTTTTATCTGCTTTCCTACAAAACTGAAGAACCCGGGCAATATAACAGCCCAGGCCCCATTAATACCCCATAATAATACTTAAACTAGGTGCTTTTCTTAAGCATCCTCATCGGTGGTTATATTGGCCGGACCAACGGCCACATCCGACAGGCTGGCTGGCAAAATTGGCAGGTATTTTACGGCCAACATCATTATCAATAATGCGGTGGCCACTCCACCTAGCCCTAAAACAATTTCCGGCAATGATGGCACATAGGAATGAACGGAACCATCGAAGAAGCTTGATGTCACCTCAAAGCCTGGGAACATTTCCAACGGATAGGCCTGCCCGCCAACAATGATAATATAAACATTTGCAATACCGCCCAGAATGACCAGCATGGACGCAGCGTTAATGCTTTGGCATGAACGGTTAACCGCCGGGTGGAATAGCAGGGCCATCGGTACAATAGATCCCAGCAGAACCTGACCGACCCAAAACAGTATGGTGTAAATACCGCCATCAAGCAGGATAAACCTTTCAACCCCGGAATGTTCGGCGGCGTAAAGGTTGGTTAGGTGCTGGGCAACAGAAAAATAAAGGGACGCGGCAATAAATATGCCCAGCAAGTTGCGCATTTGGTAAAGCAGTTTATCGCCAAGCGGGCGCTTGGTGGCGCGATAAGCCGCCGTTACAAATAAAATCTTTATGGCAAGACCAAATGCAAACGACATGGCGATAAACATTGGTGCCATGATGGCGGCATCATAGCCGGGGCGCGCCATAAGAAAACCAAAAATAGAACCGGTACCAGTGGTAAGCGCCAAACGCCAGACAAAGGCAAATGTGCCGGCAATTTTGGAATATTTGTTAAAGCGCCGTTCCATCATCATCCACAGATAAACAATTACAACGCCAAAAAATCCGGAATAAAGGTAGATGTTCCATGCAAAGATAGATTTAAAATTCTGCTTTAACATGGCAACGTCAAGGCGGTCCGGGCGGCCAAGGTCCAGCACCAGTACCAACAATCCACCAGCCAGCAAAGAAAGTGCCATAATCGCACTAAGACGGCCTAAGGGTTTGTATATTTTTTTGCCGAATACAGATGACATGGACGCAACATTAAGCGCGCCGGAAGCGGCAATAATAAGAAACACCGCAAACACATGGGGCATGCCCCAGACTATCTGGTTGGTCATGCCGGTCACAACGTGACCTTGGGTTTCCATATAAAATGCCGAACCAATGCCAGCGGCAGCAAAAACCCCAAGCCAAGCAATAAGGGAAAGGTAATCCCCACCATTGCCGGAAACTTCCTTGTATGTGTTTTTATCTATGCTGGCCATTTGTTATATCCCTTTGTAATGCACGCCTGGCTCAACACCAAGGTCTTCGCGGATGCGCCGTGTTACGTGCGCCGATACCGCGCGGGAAATTTCACTATCAGGATCATTAAGGTCGCCGAAAATTATTGCTTTTGATCCTTTGGCTTCAAGCGCTTCTACGCATGCTGGCTGTTGGCCGTTATCGACCCGGTGTACGCACATGGTGCAACTTTCAACCGTTCCCATGCCGCGCGGCATATGCGGGCGCTGGTTGTGAACCGGTTCATGAACAAATGAACGCGCCGAGAAGGGGCAGGCCATCATACAATAACGACAGCCAATGCAAATGTGCTTATCAACCAACACAATGCCATCGGCACGTTGCATCGAAGCACCGGTTGGGCAAACATCGACGCACGGTGGGTTGGCGCAATGTTGACACATAACCGGTAAAGTGGCTTCGGCCCCGGTTGTTTTGTTTTTAATCGAAACCGTGCGTATCCATTGTGGGTCGGTGGCGGGGTTGTTTCCGCCACCCCAACCTTGTTCGCGCTTGCATGCGCTAACTGCCGTATCCCAATCGGATTTATCGGCGGTGGTGTCTATCAGCATGCCCCAACGCTGGGCAGATGTTGCGGCCTGGCCTTTTTCCCGCGCGCTCGCGCCCGCACCATAAAGAATTACCCCAGACGCAATGGCCATCGCCCCACCACTGGCA
>JAOULV010000199.1 GCA_029881835.1 Rhodospirillaceae bacterium | reverse complement strand
GCCGGACGATATTGATTATGACACAATCCCCGGCCTTTCCAACGAGGTTCGGGCCAAGCTAATATCTATCAGGCCGGCCACCATAGGTCAGGCGGCCCGTATATCCGGGGTTACGCCTGCGGCCCTGACCCGTCTTTTGGCCCACGTCAAGGTAAAGGCCCGCTCTGGGCCGGGATCCCTCAGCGCATAAAATACCACAGTAAATACTACAGGGGCACGACCCAATTGTTTCACGTGAAACAATTGGATATATTGCTCCGGTAGGGGTAAATTGTTTCACGTGAAACAATTCTTCCAGAGAGCCCCAGAATGGCCCAGGATAAATGACCAAGCCCCATAATACGCCCGCCGTTACCGCACAAGAGTTCCAGTCCATAACGGGCGTTGATGACGATGTTATCTCGCGCCTGCAGACATACGCCAAATTGCTGGAAAAATGGCAAGGGGCCATCAATCTTGTGGGGCCAGATACCATGGACGATATATGGGGTAGGCATTTTTTAGATTCAGCCCAGCTGGCCAAATATATTGGCCCTGACGCCGTGGTGGCGGATCTTGGCAGTGGTGCGGGCTTCCCCGGAATGGTTCTGGCCATAATGGGCCCGGCGTTTGGTGGCGGAAAAAAAGTGCATTTATTGGAAAGCGACGAAAGAAAATCCACATTTTTATCCACCGTTAATCGCGAGTGTCGGGCAGGGGCCGAAATACACACCGGGCGCATAGAAAAAGCCAAGCCCATCGGGGCTGACGTGGTGGTGGCGCGCGCGCTGGCCCCGCTGGAAAAGCTGATTTCTCTGGCACTTCCCCACAGGATATCCACAGGAAAATGCCTATTTTTAAAGGGAAAGAGCTGGAGAGAAGAATTGACCATTGCCCGGAAAAGCTGGAATATGCCCGCCGATACATTGAATACGTGGCCCAGCATTACCGACAAAGAAGCTTCCGTTATCGAAATAAAGGATATTTTTCCTTTATAATCAATAGGTTATAAAAAAATGGATAATGGCGAAATTAAAATACCTCGCATAATAGCAATAGCCAATCAAAAGGGCGGTGTGGGCAAAACCACAACTGCCATCAACCTTGCAACCGCCTTGGCGGCAGTCAAGCAAAGGGTTCTTTTGGTTGATCTGGACCCCCAAGGCAACGCGTCTACCGGGCTTGGCATTAATCGGCGGGAAAGAAAAATAGATACCTATCAGGTGGTAATCGGTGGGGCGTCATTAAAAGACGCAATTCATAAAACCGGAATCCCCGGTCTTGATATTGTTCCGGCCGGCATGGACCTATCGGGGGCCGAACTTGAACTGGTTGATGTCGAGCAACGCGAAACCAGATTAAAAACCGCAATCGGCAGTGACGCCAATGGATATGATTACGTGTTAATTGATTGTCCGCCGGCACTTGGGCTGTTGACCCTTAATGCGCTTATCGCCGCGCAAGCGGTGCTTGTTCCGTTGCAGTGCGAATTTTTTGCACTCGAAGGTGTTAGCCATTTAATCAAAACGATTGAGCGGGTGAAAAAAGCATTTAATCCAGAATTGGAAATACAGGGCATCGTGCTGACCATGTTTGATAAAAGAAATAATTTATCAGACCAGGTCGCAAGCGATGTGCGCGAACATTTTGGTGACAAGGTTTATAAAACTGTAATACCGCGCAACGTTCGTGTTTCCGAAGCACCATCATTCGGCAAGCCGGTATTGATGTATGATATCGCGTGCCGCGGAAGCCAGGCGTATTTGCACTTGGCGGGCGAAGTGTTAAAGCGCGAAGGCCACAGCGTTGTTTAAGTAAAATATAAACGGGGAATATTATGTCGGTAGAAAAGAAAAAAGGCCAAGGTCGTGGATTGGGCCGTGGTTTGTCGGCCTTGCTTGGCGATGACGAAGAAGACGTTGGTGCCGCCCCACACGATCATAGTGCGGCAGTTGTAGAAAAAGAAAAAAATATTTCGCTTGGTAATTTGCACCCGGGCAAATACCAGCCGCGCCACGGCTTTAAAGAAGAAGAATTAAAAAGTCTTGCAAACTCCATCCGCACCAAGGGCGTGCTGCAACCATTGTTGGTTAGGCCCCATCCCAGCATTGACGGCGCGTTTGAAATCATCGCCGGTGAACGGCGTTGGCGCGCGGCGCAATTAGCACAAGTACACGAACTGCCGGTTATAATTCGCGACCTTGATGATCGCGAAACATTGGAAGTAGCGTTAATTGAAAACCTGCAACGTCAAGACCTTTCGCCGATTGAAGAAGCGATGGGTTATGAACGTTTGCGCGATGAATTTTCCCACACCCAAGAAGCATTGGCCGATGTCTTGGGCAAAAGCAGACCCCATGTTGCCAACATGCTTCGTTTGTTGAGCTTGCCCGAAAGCGTAAAAGACATGATAGACGACGGCAGATTATCTGCCGGCCATGCCCGCGCATTATTGGGTGCTGACGATCCGGCAGAATTGGCCGGTGATGTTATTAAACGCGGCCTTAATGTTCGCCAAACCGAAGCGTTGGTAAAATCGGGCAAAGACACCACCACCACAAAAGGCAAAGGCAAAGGCGCAAAAACCAAAGACGCCGACACCGCAGCGCTTGAGCGCGACCTTACCAATCAGCTGGGCCTAAAGGTCGAGGTTTTGGATAACAAAGGCAAAGGCAAGCTGGTAATTCATTATGAAAATCTGGAACAGCTAGACGGTGTGCTTGCCCGCATAATGCGCCAAGGCGGTTAACGCGCTACCTAAACGCGCAGCATATTAATTATCGCCGCACAGAACGTGCGGCTTGGGCAATCTGGATAAGTGCGCGGTGGCACATGGCAGGCGCGGGAAGTGCCGTGGTTTTGCAATCAAGTTCGGCCTGGGTCAGCAATTCAAAAGCACGGGCCAAGCGAACGCTCGGCCATATGCGCAATTGTGATTTGAACTGATCCATATATTTATAAAAAACCGGCGGGCGCAAAGAACGCACGGCATCTTCAACCGATTTGCCGTTGTCCATTTCACCGCGCGCCAGATGCAGGCGTTGAAAATGGCGCGTGCTGGCGCGCACCACCGCAATCGGGCTAATGCCCTCGTCAAAGGTTTTTTCCAGTGCGCTATCAAGTTTGGCAAAGTTGCCGCTGGCGGCAGAAAAAACAACATCATCCATAGATGTCGCCGCCGCATCGCTTAAAGACGCCCTGACATCGTCAATCGAAATTTCGCCCGGCCCCCCTTTATAAATAGCCAGCTTTTCAAGCTCGTTCCTGGTTAATGAACGGTCAGCGCCCAAGCTTTGCACCAATAATGCCATCGCATCACGGCTAACGGTTTGGTTGTGCGGCGCCATGGTTTGGCGAATAATATCGGGCAGCGACCTTGCGTCATCTGCATAGCACGCCACCGCCACCGCATTTTCCGAACCTTCGAAAAGTTTTCTTAAACTGGACCTTGCCGCCAATTCACCCGCTTCGATAATTACA
>JAOULV010000198.1 GCA_029881835.1 Rhodospirillaceae bacterium | reverse complement strand
CGTCAGTGCCGCAATGGCGGCGGTTTCGGCGCGGAGTATCCTCGGCCCCAGCCCTATGCCAACAGAAATAGGCTGTTTTAAAATCCAGTCAAGCTCACCTTCTTCAAAACCACCTTCCGGGCCAACCAAAACCCCGCCCGGGCCAAAGTTTTGTTTTGTGGCATCAGCCAGCGGGGTGGCACTTAAGCGTTCGGCCGCTACAAAAAGCTTTCTTTCCTTGGGCCAGACTGCGGGCAAGGCATCTAATTTGACTGGTTCGCTTACCAAGGGAATGTCCATGCGTTCACATTGTTCGGCCGCTTCAACCGTTTGGGCGTGCAGGCGTTCTAGATTAACCCGCTTGCTTTCGGTCCGTTTGGTTATAACCGGTACAAGCCGCGCCACACCCAGTTCGGTTGCTTTTTCGATTACCATATCAAGGCGTGATTTCTTAAGCGGGGCAAAGGCAAGCCACGGCCCATTGGGCGTTGTTTGTTCGCGCACCATGGTTTCAAGCAAAACCCGGGCGGATGATTTGCCCAAACTTTCAATCACCCCCACCCATTCGCCGTCAGCCCCGTTAAACAGCTTTATCCTGTCGCCGGCTTTTAAGCGCAACACGGATGCAAGACGCCTAGCCTGCCCGGGGGCAAGCGCAAGCGTTTGCCCGCCAGCCAAAGGGCTTGCGACAAATAATCTGGCCTTGGCGGCCTGCGGGGATGTGCGGTCATTCATAAGATTATAATAGTTAGGTTTGCCCAGTTGCGCACCTATGATGTAATAATAATAACATGAATATAGCAAGCGCGCCCCATAGCCCCCATAGCGAAGAGCAAAAGCTTGATGCCACCGACATCAAGCACGATAGCCTTGTCATAAAATTTGCCCCTAAATCATGGCGGCCATATCTTTTGCTTATGCGCATTGACCGCCCGGTGGGGTCGTGGCTTTTGTTAATGCCGTGCTGGTGGGGAACGGCCATGGCCAGCAACGGCTGGCCCGACGCAAAATTGATGGCTATTTTCTTTTTAGGCGCATTTATCATGCGCGGTGCCGGATGTGTTTTTAACGACATAGTCGATCGCGATTTCGATGCCAAAGTAGCACGCACCGCGTTGCGCCCAATTCCCAGTGGTCAGATTAGCGTGGCCAAGGCGTTTATATTTTTCAACGCAATGTGCCTTGTTGGCTTGGTAATTTTATTACAGCTAAATATGTTCACAATCTGGGTGGGTATGGCGGCGTTGTTACCGCTGGTGGTTTATCCGTTCATGAAACGGTTTGTTTATTTTCCGCAACTGTTTATGGGATTTGCTTTTAATTGGGGGGCGCTGTTGGGTTGGGCGGCGGTGCGCGGTGAGCTATCATTGGCACCGGGGCTTTTATACATAGCCGGTATTTTTTGGACCCTTGGTTATGACACCATTTATGCCCATCAAGATAAAGACGATGACGTGATAGTGGGCATCAAATCGCTAGCGGTTAAACTGGGCGAGCTAACCCGCCCGTGGATTGCGGGTTTTTATATTTTAACGGTTTTGTTTATTTTATCTGCCGGTTACGTTGCCAACATCGGCTGGGCGTTTTATCCGGCAATGATATTGCCGATCCTGCATTTAGTATGGCAGGTAAGAACCGTTGATTTTGACAATGCCAAAGACTGCCTTTCAAAATTCAGGCTTAATCGTGATTTCGGTTTTTTGGTTTTTTTGGCGCTCGTGATCGGCAACGTGGTTTAATTATAAAGTTTAATTATTCCGCTGCTTTTTCCAGATACTGCGAAATATCAACATCGTCTATTTGTTCGGGACGCAAGAATTTTTCGGCATATTGTTTATAGATACCCGATTTAAGCAAAAGCTGGAATAAATCGGGGTCGATGTGTTTGTCTTTCACCATGAATGACAAAATCTTGATGCTATCGCTCAGGGTTTTGGGTTTTTTGTAGGGGCGGTCGGCTGCGGTCAGGGCTTCAAAAACATCAGCCAACGCCATTATCCGTGCCGGGATAGACATCTGTTCCTTGGAAAGTTTGCGCGGATAACCGGTACCAATAAGGGTTTCGTGATGCGACCCGGCAAATTCCGGAACCCGCGAAAGGTGCTTGGGGAACGGTAATTGTTCCAACATCACAATTGTTTGGGTTATGTGGTTTTGAATTATATAACGGTCTTCGGCGGTTAAGGTGCCCCGCGCAATGCCAAGGTTATAAAGCTCCCCATGGTTAAACAGGTCTTTGGGCACATCCATATTAAAACCATAGTGTTCAGGATTATTAATTTCATATGCGCCATTGCGCTTGAACACATGATGGGGTTTATCGGCCAACAGGTTTTCTTCAACTGGTAATGGCTGGGCCGGGGTTTGTTCTTTGCGAACCAATTCTTCGTGGGCTATGCCCAAACGATCATCAAGGGTTCTTATCCATTTGCGCGAAGCGATTTCACGCAAACGCTCAACCTTTTCATCGGCCATGAATTCGCCGCCAATATTACATTCGGCAACAAAGGAAAATTCATCGTCAAGCTTTGTCCATTGGGATTGTAATTCGGCCTTTAGGGTTTTTTCGTCACCGCCTTGGGCAACGCCCTTCCAATACACGATTTCCGCATCGCGCTTTAAAACCTCAAACCGCATACGAATTTCATGGATACGGTCATAAATGGTTTCAAGCTTGGTCGCTTTATCAACCACATATTCGGGCGTTACCACCTTGCCGCAATCATGCAACCAGCTTGCCAGGTGCAGTTCACGAAACCCGTTTTCATCTAATGAAAAATTACCCAATTCGCCGTCATTTGAATCGCACGCGGCAACCGCCAGCATTTCGGCCAGTTCCGGCACGCGCGCGCAATGTCCGCCAGTGTACGGTGACTTGGCGTCAATTGCGCCGCCCATAACCATGATGAACGAATCAAATAATCTGCGCTGGGCATCTATCAACAATTGGTTATCAACCGCGACCGCGGCCTGACTTGCCAAGGCTTCAATCAGCGGCTGAATTGATGCATCAAATATTGTTACTTCGCCGGTTTTGCTGTCTTTGGCATTTAACAATTGTAAAACGCCAATAATTTCACCGGAATGATTTTTTAATGGAACCGTCAAAAACGATTTAGAGCGATACCCGGTTCCTTCGTCGAATTTTTTTGTGCCGCTAAAATCGAACTGGGTTGATGTATAGGCATCTTCAACGTTGACCGTGTTACCGCTTAGGGCGACATGGGTTGCGATGTTTTTATGATTTGGCTCACCGCTATCAGGGCTGTGCAACGCAAGAGGGGGGAACGGAATATCTTCACCCGTGGTACCGCCCTTGGCTATGCCAAGGCTGTCGGTGCGCATAATTTCAAAAGCAAGAAATTTTCCATCGCCTTCGGGTTCAAAAACCGTTTCGCCTTCGCGTTCAACCATATTGCCGCTAAGGTAAAGCGTGCCGCCATCGGCGTTGCACATGGTTTTGGCTTCAATAAGAATGGTT
>JAOULV010000197.1 GCA_029881835.1 Rhodospirillaceae bacterium | reverse complement strand
GGGGTAAGTGCCGGTTCGCATATAAACATCAATAAAATTAAGCCCGATCGCTTTATGGCGAACACATATTTCGCCCGCCCCGGGTTCGCCCAATTCGATATCATCCAACGAAAGTTTATCCGCGCCACCAAATTCGTGAATGCGAACCGCTTTTACCATGTTGCTCATTTTATTTAAGGGCCTTTCATTTTTGTTGTTAGTGGGCATCATAGCGACAACCCATTTTATGGCGCAAGCACCAAGGCCGATTAAGGCGCGCGGGGCCCCCAGATGTTCTTGCTTGGATGGGGTTACTCGCCTAACCTCTAAGTTCTATTTAAAGACCTGATAACAATATACAATGATTATATAACAGTTTTAGGCGCCAACAAATATGACCGACACCGCAGACAAGCAAAATTCTAAAGAGCTTTTTTTCCGCGCCCACGTTTTTTGTTGTACCAACCAGCGCCCCGATGGCCATGTGCGCGGTTCGTGCGCGAATAAAGGCTCGGTAAAATTGCGCGATTATATGAAGGTCCGGGCCAAAGAACTTGGCTTGGGCGATGTGCGCATAAATTCAGCCGGTTGCCTTGACCGCTGTGAAGAGGGGCCGGCCATCGTTATCTATCCCGAAGGCGTGTGGTACAGCGCAAAAACCCGCGAAGACATTGACGAAATTTTGCAAAAACACTTAGTCGAGGGTGGGCGCGCTAGAAACCTGCTTATGACAAATGCAACCGGGCGTGATTGTGCGGATCTGAGCGATAACGAATGCGAGAATTGCGGTGGCTGTTAACCCATACTTAAGCGACACAATTTTTGCCAAGGCAACCGGAGCAGGGGTTAGCGGCGTTGCGGTAATTCGTGTTTCCGGGCCGGACGCGGGCCCGGCACTTTTGGCGCTTGGCAAAAAACCATTACCTCCGCCCCGCGTGGCAACATTAATGCGGCTTTATGATCCCAACACAAATGGGGCAATTGATGAAGCGTTGGTTTTGTGGTTTCCCGCGCCGAACAGCTTTACCGGCGAAGACGTTTGCGAATTGCATATTCACGGCGGCATTGCCGTGGTTGCGGGTGTGTTGGGCGCGTTGGGTGAAATTAAAAATTTACGCCCCGCCGAACCCGGTGAATTTACCCGCCGGGCATTTTTAAATGACAAGCTTGATCTTACCCGGGTTGAAGGTTTGGCCGATTTGGTCGCGGCCGAAACCGAAGCACAATTAAAGCAAGCCTTAATTCAGGCCGAAGGGGGATTGGGCACGCTTTATGACGAGTGGCGCTCGCGTCTGGTGCGCGCGCTGGCGCTGGTCGAAGCGGCGCTTGATTTTTCCGATGAAGAACTGCCCGACGACATAACCGCAGGTGCCATCAAAACCGCAACCGAAGTTTTGCAAAAAATCGAACACCATATAAATGATGCCCACCGTGGCGAACGCCTGCGAACGGGCGTGCGTATGGTTATTTTGGGCCCGCCCAATGCGGGAAAATCATCCATCATGAACGCGCTGGCTAAACGCGATGCGGCCATAGTTTCAGACATTGCCGGCACCACCCGCGACGTGGTCGAGGTCCACCTTAACCTTGGCGGCTATCCATTATTGTTGGCAGATACCGCGGGCCTTAGGGGCGAGGGCAGTGAAGCGGGGGGAACCACAGACACCATAGAATTAGAAGGCGTGCGCCGGGCGCGCGATTGGGCCAAGCGGGCTGATTTAAAATTGTGCCTGTTTGACGGGGCCAAGCTGCCAATGCTTGATAAGGAAACCGAAGCGTTAATTGATGAAAACACCATTGTTTGCATAAACAAACTAGACGCCTTAAGTGACGCGCCGCCCGATAAAATAAATGGGCAAAACGTGTTATCGGTTTCGGTTAAAACCGGTGACGGCATGGATGAGCTGTTAAGCGTTTTAAAAAAACGGGTTGAAAACATTTTAGCCGTGAGCACGGATGCGCCCCTGCCCACCCGTGAACGCCACCGCCATGCATTAAAAGAATGCGCCGCATCATTAAAACGTTTTATCGGTGATAATAAAAACGCCACCGCCACATTAACCAGTGAGTTGGCGGCCGAAGACCTGCGCCTTGCGGTGCGCGCCCTGGGGCGCATTACCGGGCGGGTTGATGTGGAAGAATTATTAGACGTTATTTTTGCCGAATTTTGTATCGGCAAATAATTGAAAATTATTTTAACTTCACCGCAGTACCATTACAGCTGACCATCAGCATATTTAATTTTTCACCCGAAATTGATTCATAATCTAGATCCACACCAACAATTGCATCGGCACCAATTTGGCGTGCACGTTCTAGCATATCGTTTAAAGCAAATTCTTTGGCCTTGGCTAGCTCACCTTCATAGGCGCCCGAGCGTCCACCGACGATGTCACGGATTCCAGCAAAAAAATCTTTAAAAATGTTTGCCCCCATGATGGCTTCACCCGCGACTATACCGCAGTATTCGGCAATTTCGCGGCCTTCGATTGAATCGGTGGTTGTGATAATCATTTTTTGTGTTCCTTCTTTTTTCGCGATTTAACTTTAGCCCCTTACATAGCATTTATGCGCCCGCCTTCAAGTCAGCATAAAAGAGCGGTATTTTTAAGCGTGCTTAATATGCCCATTTGACAGTTGTCATTTGGGTTCTTAGGTTCTGCCAATGAACGCGGAAAAAAATAAATCGTTTGATGTAATCGTAATCGGTGGCGGCCACGCAGGGGCCGAGGCCGCGGCCGCCAGCGCGCGCATTGGTGCAAAAACCGCGCTGGTAACCCACCACATTGATAAAATTGGCGAAATGTCATGCAATCCGGCCATTGGCGGCTTGGGCAAGGGCCAATTGGTGCGCGAAATTGATGCGCTGGACGGCATTATGGGCCGGGCCATTGATGCCGGCGGTATTCAGTTTCGTATGTTGAACAAATCCAAAGGGCCGGCCGTTTGGGGCCCGCGCGCGCAGGCCGATCGCAAACTTTATAAAAATGCGGTTCTTGGGCTGCTGCGCGAAACCGAAAATCTGGACATTATTGAAGGCTCGGTCGAGGACCTTGTAATTGAGGCTGGCAGCGGGTTACAGCATATATCAGGAATTGTTATGGCCGATGGTGAAACCATAAGCGCGCCATGTGTTGTACTAACCACGGGCACTTTTCTCAATGGAATGATCCATGTGGGCAAAAAAACCTGGCCCGCCGGGCGAATGGGTGATGAACCGTCCATCGGTCTTGCTAACACATTGAAATCACATGGCTTTCCAACTTCCAGGCTAAAAACCGGAACCCCGCCCAGACTTGACGGGCGCACCATCGATTGGCCATCGCTTGAACCCCAACCGGGTGACACGCCGCCTGTTCCATTTTCATATTTGAGCGACAAAATCAGCCAGCGCCAGATTGATTGTTATATAACCGGAACCACGCCCGCGACCCATGCATTGATAGACGCCAACCTTGAACACGCACCCATTTATTCCGGCCAGATTGA
>JAOULV010000012.1 GCA_029881835.1 Rhodospirillaceae bacterium | reverse complement strand
ATTTTCGTAAAACCAGCTTTTCGTATTGGGCGCGAGCTCTGGAAGACGGGCGACAAAGCCATCATTGATGGCATTGGCCCCGATGGCGTTGCCCACACTGCGGGCGATACCGCCGAACGGGTGAGCGCGCTTCAATCCGGTTATCTTTATCATTATGCATTTTCAATGCTGATAGGTGTTGTATTTATGGTTTCTTGGTATTTGTTTGCGCACGCGGGGTGATGGAACATGGCTAATTTTCCCATCCTCTCAATCTTGACGTTCCTGCCGTTGGCGGGTGCGGTATTTATTTTGATTATGCGCGGCGATGATGCGGTGATAGCTAACGGCGCGCGCAAGATGGCGCTGTGGACATCGCTTATTACGTTCGTGCTGTCATTGTTCTTGTGGTTTAACTTTGATCAATCAACCGCCGACTTTCAGTTTACCGAACGCCACGAATGGATACCGGGATATAACATCAGCTATTTCATCGGGCTTGATGGCATATCATTGTTGTTTGTTATGTTAACAACCCTGCTGACACCAATATGTGTACTGGCAAGCTGGGATAGCATCCAAAACCGGGTCAAGGAATTCATGGCTGCTTTCTTGGTTTTAGAAACCATGATGATCGGCATGTTCGCCGCACTTGATCTTGTGGTGTTTTATATTTTCTTCGAAGCAGTGCTGATACCGATGTTCCTTATTATTGGTGTATGGGGTGGGCCGAACCGGGTTTATGCCTCGTTCAAGTTTTTCCTTTATACGCTTTTGGGTTCGGTCTTGATGCTTCTGGCCATTTTGGTCATGTACACTAATGCCGGAACCACCGACATGGTGGAATTAATGGCGGCTAATTTTTCACCCGGTTTGCAAAAATGGCTATGGCTTGCGTTCTTTGCTTCATTTGCGGTCAAGGTTCCCATGTGGCCGGTCCATACATGGTTGCCCGATGCCCACGTTGAAGCGCCGACAGCCGGTTCGGTTATACTGGCGGGCGTGTTGTTGAAATTCGGTGGTTACGGGTTCTTGCGTTTTTCATTGCCCATGTTCCCCGATGCGACGGTTTATTTTACCCCGTTAATTTTCAGCCTTTCGGTTGTGGCGGTGATTTACACATCATTGGTGGCGTTGGTGCAGCACGACATGAAAAAACTTATTGCCTATTCGTCTATTGCCCACATGGGTTTTGTCACGGCCGGCACATTTACCCTTAACGTGCAAGGGGTCGAAGGGGCGATTTATCAAATGTTAAGCCACGGCGTTGTTTCGGCCGCGTTATTTTTGGTGGTTGGTGTGGTTTATGACCGCATTCATTCGCGCGAAATATCCGATTACGGTGGGCTGGTTCACCGTATGCCGGCATACGGGTTGGTGTTTATGATATTTATGATGGCATCAGTCGGCTTGCCCGGAACCGGTGGGTTTGTTGGCGAATTTTTGGTGCTGGTCGGTATATTCAAGGTCAATACCTGGGTTGCGGCATTGGCGGCAACCGGGGTTATTTTGGGTGCGGCGTATATGCTTTATTTGTATCGTCGGGTTATTTTTGGTGCGCTGACAAAGGAATCATTATTAAAAATTACCGATCTTAATGCCCGTGAAATTGCGGTGTTTGCCCCGTTGGTTATATTGACGTTGTGGATGGGGGTTTATCCCGTTTCATTTTTGGATTTTATGCACGTGTCTGTTGAAAACCTGATATCGCAGGTAAACGTGGCGGTTGATGCGGCCAAGGTCGTAACGGTTGCCGGAAATTAAGTTTTTAAGGAGTTAGCGGTTAATGCCAATGGCTGAAGTTCCAAACCTTGCACCGGCAATGCCGGAAATATTCCTTGGTGTCTCCGCCATGGTGCTTTTGATGTTGGGCGTATTTAGCAACACAACCGGAAACGACGGGGTGCTGAAAGCGTCACGCATGGCGTCTGGCCTTGGCGTTGTAATGCTTGTGCTTTCCCTTGCGCTGGTTATTACCGTTTCGGGGGAAAAGCTAATAACCTTTGACGGAATGTTTGTTTCCGATCCATTTTCAACCTTTGCCAAAGCGTTGATACTGCTGGCTTCAACTTTTTCTGTAATCCTTGCTCAAGACTGGATGGAAAAGCAGGGCTGTCAACGGTTTGAATATGTGGTGATTATTTTATTTGCCACCCTTGGCATGATGATGATGGTTTCAGCCAATAGCCTTATATCGCTTTATCTGGGTTTAGAACTACAATCGCTTTCGCTTTATATATTGGCTGCCTATCAGCGCGATGAAGTGCGCTCAACTGAATCCGGTCTTAAATATTTTGTCCTTGGTGCGCTTGCCTCAGGCATGTTGCTTTATGGTTCCAGCCTTGTTTATGGTTTTTCCGGCACACTTAGCTTTGACATGTTGGCAGAAATGTTTGCTAGCGGGGAAGAGCCATCGGTCGGCTTGGTTGTGGGTTTGGTTTTCATCATGGCCGGCCTGGCGTTTAAGGTTTCGGCCGTTCCGTTCCATATGTGGACACCCGATGTTTACGAAGGCGCGCCCACACCCATAACCGCGTTCTTTTCTGTTGCGCCAAAGGTTGCGGCCCTTGCCCTGTTTATTCGGGTTATGAACGGGCCGTTCGGCGGGTTGGCAAGCGATTGGCAGCAAATTGTAATTGTTATTTCCATTGCTTCGATGGTTTTGGGCGCGTTTGGTGCTATCGCGCAAACCAATATCAAGCGGATGATGGCTTATAGCTCAATCGGGCATGTCGGCTATGCCCTTATCGGGTTGGCGGTCGCAAACGAAGGTGGCGTGCGTAGCGTTTTGGTTTATATCGCCATATATGTTTTTATGAATATCGGTACTTTTGCCTGCATAATTTCGATGCGCAGGGATGAGCGTTCGGTTGAAAATATTTACGACCTTGCCGGGCTTTCCAAATCACATCCCGCCATGGCCGCGGCGCTTTCAATTTTCATGTTTTCCATGGCCGGCATCCCACCATTGGCCGGATTTATCGGTAAGTTTTATATATTCATGTCAGCGGTTGAAGCAGGGTTATTTACCCTTGCCATATTGGGCGTGCTATCAAGCGTTATTGGCGCGTTTTATTACATTCGCATTGTTAAGATAATGTATTTTGACAAAGCGACGTCGCAAACCCTAGACACCCCATTGGCCAAACCAGTTGTCGGTGTTTTGGTTATAACTACGGTATTTATTCTTGGCTTTATTGCCTTTCCTAACCCGATTATTAATGGGGCTGAGGCCGCTGCTAGCGTACTTTTCTTAAGATAAGCTTAGGGGGCGCACACAGCAATGACAGTGGCCGCAAGCGAGCCAGAACTTCCCTCAAGCTACCAGCTTCTAAGGCTAGGTGGTGTTGACAGCACCAATCTTGAAGCTCGCCGTCAGGCAGAAGGTGGCGCATCTGATAAAACCGTTATCTGGGCCGCCAGCCAAAGTGCCGGGCGCGGCAGACGTGGGCGCAGTTGGGTATCGCCCGAAGGAAATATTTATTTTTCAATTTTGCTTCGCTTGAATGGTGATGTAGCAGATGCAATGCAGCTTGGTTTTGTTATCGCCAATGTAATCGCCGAAAGCCTGAGCGATTTTTTGCCAAGCGGAACAAAAGTTGAAACCAAATGGCCCAATGACGTTTTGCTTAATGGCAAAAAAATATCCGGCATATTAATGGAAAGCGAAAGCGCCAATGATGGAAAAACGCTTAAATGGCTGATAATCGGTGTTGGTATAAATGTTTGCGCCCATCCCGGCACGGGCGAAGGGGGGGTTATAACAACCGCATTGGTTGACGAAGGGTTTGATTTTCAACCCACATCAATTGCATCCATTCTTGGTGATATTGTTCATAAATTTGATAGGGGCCTGACGGCTTGGCAAAAAGGCGGGTTTGCCCCTGTGCGAAATGCGTGGCTGGCGCGCGCTGCTGGTTTGGGCGGGGAAATCACAGTTCGGTTGCCAAACGAAACCATAAGCGGCACATTCAAAGACCTGAATAAAGATGGCGCGCTAGTGCTGGGTATAAACAATAGCGTTGAGCGATTAATAACTGCGGGTGATGTGTTTATATCACCCACTAATGGCGAAATGGATTAAAGCATGCTGTTAGCGATTGATGTTGGTAATACCAATATTGTGTTTGCCGTTTTTGCTGATGACGGAACAATTCGTGCCGGCTGGCGCATTGCCACCATAGCCGAAATTACGGCCGATGAATTGACCGATTGGATGAACCGCGCCCTAGCCGATAAACAAATTGAAAAAGAAAAAATTTCTGACGCCATAATTTCATCGGTGGTTCCGCTTATGCGCGGTGAATTGATAGATTTTTGTAAAAATTATATATCCACTGAACCGCTGGTGGTCGGCGAAGGTGGCATTTCGTTGGGCATAGAAGTTCTGGTCGATAACCCGACAGAGGTAGGCGCCGACCGTTTGGTAAATGCGGTGGGCGCGGTGGAAAAATACACCGTTCCGTTAATTGTAATTGATTTTGGAACCGCAACCACGTTTGACGTGGTCGATGAAAACGGTAATTACGCAGGCGGGGTTATTGCGCCGGGTATAAATCTTTCGCTTGATGCCTTGCATCATGCCACCGCCAAGCTTCCTAAAATAACAGTTAGCAAACCCGAACGTGTAATCGGCAAGGCAACCGTACCGGCCATGCAATCTGGTATATATTGGGGGTATGTCAGCATTATTGAGGGCATAGTCAAGCGCATCAAAGATGAGCTGGGGCTTGAAATGGGCGTGATCGCCACCGGCGGGCTTGCGCATTTATTTAGCGAAGGAACCGACATTATCAAAATCGTGGACGGCGACCTGACGGTCAATGGACTTTTTGCCATCTGGCGTAAAAACAAAAATTGAAAGGTTAGGTATGTCGGGTGAAGAATTAGTATTTCTTCCACTGGGTGGCGCCGGCGAAATAGGAATGAACCTTAATCTTTATGGTTTTGGCGCGCCCGGAAATATCCAATGGGTAATGGTTGATCTTGGCATTACCTTTGGTGATGGAACCCATCCCGGTGTCGATGTTATAATGCCGGACCCGGCATACATCGAAAGCCACAAAGAAAATTTAGCGGGAATTGTTCTTACCCACGCGCACGAAGATCACCTTGGTGCGGTTCCTTATTTGTGGGAACGGTTTGAATGCCCCATATACGCGACAGGTTTCACCATATCTGTGCTAAAGCGCAAATTGGCCGATGCGGGATTGCTGGAACGAGTCGAAATTATAGAGATCCCCCTTAATGGCAGCTTTAAAGTAGGCCCGTTCGAGATGGATTTAATTACCATTACCCATTCAATCCCCGAACCCAACGCCATTGCCATACGCACCCCATTGGGAACCGTTCTTCATACCGGTGATTGGAAGCTTGATCCCGACCCGATAATAGGCGAGGTAACCGACAAAGCGGCAATTCGTAGACTTGGTGATGATGGCGTGTTGGCAATAGTTTGCGATTCAACCAACGTGTTTAACCGTGGCACCAGCGGTTCCGAAGGCGACCTTTTGCAAAGCTTGACCGAGGTAATTGCCGAATGTGAAAACCGGGTTGCGGTAACGTGCTTTGCTTCCAATGTAGCAAGGCTTGATACCATTGCCCGTGCGGCACGGGCCAATGGGCGTGACGTTGTTGCGGCGGGGCGGTCGATTGAACGAATGGTTCAGGCCGCCAAAGAAAATGGATACCTGCAAGACACGCCCGCGTTTCTTGATGAAGAAATGGCTGGTTTTTTGCCGCGCGATAAATGCCTGATTATTTGTACCGGATCCCAAGGCGAACCGCGCGCCGCACTTTCGCGCATTGCCGCCGGTGACCATCCACGGGTTAGCCTTGATAATGGTGATACGGTAATTTTTTCTTCGCGGGTAATTCCCGGTAACGAAGTATCCATTGGCCGCTTGCAAAACCGCTTGGTCAGAACGGGAATCGAAATAATAACCGATAACGACAGGTTTATTCATGTTTCCGGTCATCCGGCGCGCGATGAATTGGTTGAAATGTATCAGATGGTAAAGCCGCAAATTGCGGTTCCGGTTCATGGCGAGCTTCGCCACTTGGCCGAACACGCAAAGCTGGCGCGTAATTGTCAGGTCAAGGAAACGGTGGTGTGTGAAAACGGATCAATGGTGCGCCTTGCCCCGGGGCCGGCAGGGGTGATTGAGCAGGTCAGCAATGGCAGGCTAACATTAGAGGGAAACAGGGTGGTGCCGCTAGACGGTGAATTGGTGCGTGGTCGTGCCCGGGCGTTATTTAACGGCTCGGCCGTGGTTTCAGTGATAATTGATGCCAAGGGCGGATTGATGGTTCCGGTGCAAATTTCCACCACCGGGTTGGTTGAACATAATGAAGACGAAATAGAACAAGGCGCGATTGAAACCGCCCACGGCGCGCTGGCCCGGCTTTCACGCAAAGCCTTGTTAGACGATGATCAGGTATCCGAAGCCATACGCATAGCCGTAAGGCGCTATTTCCGTGGAAATATCGATAAAAACGCCATTGTCAAAGTGCATCTCACTAGAATGTGACTTAAATTATTTTAGCTGGTAGATTTAAGAACATGATTAAAGGATTAAACCATATTGCCATTGCGGTTCCCGATCTTGCGCTTGCGGCCAAGCGCTATAAAGATCATTTGGGCGCGGTCGTGTCTGCACCAATGGCACAGCCGGAACATGGCGTTAACGTAGTTTTTGTTGAACTAGATAACGCCAAGATTGAATTGCTGGAACCACTGGGCGAAGATTCACCCATCGCAAAATTTCTTGAGCGCAACCCCGAAGGCGGCATCCACCACATATGCCTTGAGGTCGACAACGTTGACCTTGCTTCAAAAAAGCTATCAGCTGACGGCATACGGGTGTTGGGCGGGGGCGAGGCCAAAATCGGTGCACACGGCAAGCCGGTAATTTTTTTACACCCCAAGGATTTTTATTCTACTCTTATTGAGCTTGAACAAACCTGATGGTGCAATCATGGAAGATAACGCTAAAAAAAGATTGCATGAATTACCGCTAGAAAAGCGCGAAATCAAAATAGACCTTAAATGGGCCATATGGATTGGTATCGGCCTTACGATTTTAGTCGCCATTGAAGGAACATTAACCACCATCATATTTATGATGCGCAAAGGTTTGTGGTAATTATTTTTTTAAAGGGCTGTGAATAAATGTCATGGTATTGCGAAGTCGCCCCCGGCCATCCCGTACACGGAAAATATCACGATAAGGAATATGGTTTCCCCGGAAGGAATGAGCGTGAATTATTTGAATTGCTGGCGTTGGAAATATTCCAACCCGGCCTTTCGTGGGAATTGATATTAAAAAAACGCCCAACCACGGTTGCGGCATTTGAAAATTTTGATGTTGATAAAGTGGCAAATTACAAAAAGCGCGACATCAACCGGCTTTTGAAAAATTCCGGAATAATCAGAAATCGGCGCAAGGTTGAAGCGATAATAAAAAACGCTGCAGTAATAATTGAAATGCGCGAAACCCACGGCGGTTTTGCCAAATGGTTGGCAAAGAACCATCCGTTGGCACACAAAGACTGGGTAAAATTATTTCGCAAACATTTCGCCTTTACCGGCCCTGAAGTCGTAAATGAATTTTTAATGGGGACCGGGTATTTGCCCGGCGCGCATGCAAAAAAATGCCCCATTTATAAAAAAATATCTGCCAAAAACCCGCCATGGATGAAGGCCGATCAATCCATTTATAAAAACAACCCAAAAGTATAGATGCTGGCGTTATTCCCCCTGGCGGTTAGCCCTAGCCACGTTGCCATAAATGCCGCCATCGCCTAGAGTAACCATGAGATTCGCAAAGTCCGTAATGATTTAAGAAACAAAACTCGAAAGGCTGACCGCAAACCATGTTTTCTGCATTTGAATGGATGCTTGCAATGCGCTATCTCAGGGCGCGGCGGCAAGAAGGTTTTGTTTCTATAATTGCGTGGTTTTCGCTTATGGGCATAGCCTTGGGCGTGGCCACGCTTATTATTGTGATGGCGGTGATGAACGGCTTTCGCGCCGAACTAATGAACCGCATTCTTGGCCTTAACGGCCACATCAGCGTTTATAACCAATCGCGTGTGATGGAAGATTTTGACGCCCAGGCAATTGTTGTGCGCGGTGTCCCCGGTGTTGTGAGCGTTACCCCAATGATAGAAGGCCAAGTAATGGCATCTGTCGGTAATGTTTCTCGTGGCGCGGTGGTTAGGGCTTTGCGTTCTGACGATATAAAAAATCGCCCCATCATTGCAGATAATATTGAATATGGATCCCTAGATGCGTTCGGACCCGACGATACGGTTGCAATCGGCGCGGAACTGGCCAAGCGTCTTGGCCTTTTTGTCGGCGAAAAGGTAACGCTGATTTCACCCAATGGTCGGGCAACCGCATTTGGCACGGTTCCTCGAATGCGCGCCTTCAGGGTTGTGGCGATTTTCAAAGTCGGAATGTTTGAATACGATTCAGGGTTTATCTTTATGCCGCTACACGCGGCGCAGGTTTATTTTTCCATGCCGGAAAAGGTTACCAACCTTGAAGTGTTTGTCGAAGACCCAGACAAAACTAAACCTATTGGCCATGAAATAAGAAAAACCCTTGGCATAAAAGCGCGCGTACATGATTGGCAACAGGCCAATTCCAGCTTTTTTAACGCTATTCAGGTGGAACGCAATGTAATGTTCCTTATTTTGACGCTGATAATAATTGTCGCGGCATTCAATATTATTTCCAGCCTGATAATGCTGGTAAAGGACAAGGGTGCGGATATTGCAATTTTGCGCACCATGGGTGCGACCCGGGGCATGATAATGCGGGTATTTTTTCTTGCCGGTGCGTCAATTGGGGTTATTGGAACATTTTCGGGAATGATTTTAGGCCTGTGGGTGGCATCAAACATCGAACTAATCCGCCAATGGGTTCAGTCCATAACCGGGGCAGAGCTATTTGCCGCAGAAATATATTTCCTTACCCAGCTTCCGGCCAAAATTGACCCGGTTGAGGTGGTATCTGTGGTGCTTATGGGTTTGGGGT
Source organism: Rhodospirillaceae bacterium (assembly GCA_029881835.1). Lineage (GTDB taxonomy): Bacteria > Pseudomonadota > Alphaproteobacteria > Rhodospirillales > Magnetovibrionaceae > DAOVVL01. The sequence continues at coordinate 4,694 of JAOULV010000012.1, read as the reverse complement.
TATCGCTGTTTGCAACCATTTACCCGTCATGGCGCGCGGCGCGCACCGATCCGGCAGAGGCGCTGCGCTATGAATAATAACAATAATGTGCTGGAATTAAAAAACATCCACCGGGTTTTTCGCCAAGGCCGTAGTGAACTGCACGTTTTGAAAGACGCCAACCTTTCGGTCAAAAGGGGCGAAATAATTGCGCTGGTCGGGCCATCGGGTTCGGGCAAATCAACCATGTTGCATATTGCGGGCCTATTAGAGCGACCAAACGAAGGTGATGTTTTAATAAACGGCGAAGTTTGCACCGGACAAAAAGACGACCGCCAAACCGAACTCAGGCGCAAGCATCTTGGCTTTATTTACCAGTACCATCATTTGTTGCCGGAATTCTCGGCGCGGGAAAATATAATAATTCCGCAAATAATAGGCGGAATGAATAAATCAGACGCCGGAATAAGGGCGGACCAGTTATTGGAAATGTTGGGGTTAAGCGATCGTGCCAGCCATCGCCCGGCACGCCTGTCGGGCGGTGAACAGCAACGCGTCGCCATTGCCCGCGCGCTTGCCAATGCACCGGATTTATTATTGGCCGATGAACCGACAGGTAACCTTGACCCGGAAACCGCGAACGAGGTTTTTAAAATGTTGTTGGGGCTTGCCCGTGGTGCCGGTCTGACCGCTATTATCGCCACCCACAACCCGGAACTGGCAGGGCGGATGGATAGAATCGTCCGCCTAAAAGATGGCCACCTGAGCGAAGATTAAAACTTTGGTCGGGTGGGGCGTAAATGGCAAACCCTTTGATAAAATTATCGGCTCAAATCCGTTGATTTATCTGGTATTTGGCTGTGGATAAATTCAAGAAAAAGATTTTTTCAGCCACTGGAATTCGCACCTTTAGTGTGGAATTCTTTGTTTATGCCAGATAACGCACCAGATAGCACGCACGATACAGCCGCAGCACATGCCGATTTTGTTCACCTTCGGGTGCATTCGGCATATTCATTGTTGGAAGGCGCAATCCAACCCAAAGATTTGGTCGCGTTGTGCGTTGATGGGCGAATGCCTGCGGTCGCCATAACCGATACCAATAATTTATTTGGCGCGCTTGAATTTTCTTATGGCGCGGCGGAAAAGGGTGTTCAGCCGATAATAGGTTGCCAGTTATCGCTGGAACGGGCTGATGCCAAACAACCGCAAGCAAAAAATATGCGCTCACCCGACCCCGACAAAATAGTTCTATTGGTGCAAAACGATATCGGTTATCGCAATTTATTAAAACTTTTCAGCGTTGCTTACCTTGAAAGTGATGATGCCGAAGACCCCAAAGTAAATATTGATGATTTAAAAAAGCATTCAGCCGGGCTTATTGTTTTAACCGGTGGGGTTGCGGGCCCGGTCGGCAGGCTTTTGCTTGACGGGCAGAACGATGAAGCACGTGAAATGTTGCAGCACCTGCAAAATATTTTTCCCGGCAATATTTATATTGAATTGCAGCGTCACGGCCTTAGGGAAGAAGAAGCGATTGAAGGCAGGTTGATTGACCTTGCTTATGAAATGAACATTCCGCTGGTCGCAACTAACGAGGTATTTTTTGCCAACCGTGAAATGTTTGATGCCCATGATGCGCTTATTTGTGTTGCCGCTGGTGCTTACGTTTCAATGGATGAACGCAGGCGCTTAAGCGTTGAGCATTATTTTAAAAGCGCCAATGAAATGAAAGAACTGTTTGCCGATATTCCCGAAGCAATAACCAACACATTGGTAATTGCCAAAAGATGCGCGTTCAAGGTTCCGAAAATTGCGCCAATCTTGCCGCCCTATGATTGTGGCCCCGGCATGAACGAAGGTGACGAGTTAAAAAACCAATCCAAAGCCGGCCTTGAAGAACGTTTGCGTATTCAGGTTTTTAAACCCGAAATGAGCGAGCCTGAGCGCGAAAGTGCGGCCAAGCCATACCGCGAACGGCTTGAATACGAACTTGGCGTAATTATTGAAATGGGTTTTGCCGGATATTTTCTTATCGTTTCGGATTTTATTAAATGGGCAAAACAGCACGACATTCCTGTCGGCCCGGGCCGTGGTTCGGGTGCCGGTTCGGTTATTGCGTGGGCGCTTACCATTACCGACCTTGACCCGCTTCGTTGGGGTTTGCTGTTTGAACGTTTTTTGAACCCCGAACGTGTATCCATGCCCGATTTCGATATCGATTTCTGCCAAGAACGCCGTGATGAGGTCATTCACTACGTGCAGGAAAAATATGGCCGTGACCACGTGGCGCAAATTATTACCTTCGGTAAATTGCAAGCCCGCGCGGTATTGCGCGATGTCGGGCGGGTGCTGGAAATGCCCTATGGTCAGGTGGATCGCATTTGCAAACTGGTTCCCAATAACCCGGCCGCACCCGTAACACTGCCCGAAGCAATCGTGGCCGAGCCGCAATTGCGCGAAATGATACGCGACGAACCGGAAGTAAGCCATCTGGTGGAAATTGCCAAACAGCTAGAGGGGCTTTATCGCCACGCTTCAACCCATGCCGCCGGTGTGGTTATCGGCGACAGGCCGCTAAGCGACCTTGTTCCGGTTTATCGCGACCCGCGTTCGGATATGCCGGTTACCGGGTTTAACATGAAATATGTTGAACAGGCGGGTCTGGTTAAGTTTGATTTTCTTGGCCTTAAAACCCTAACGGTTTTATCAACCACGGTTAATCATGTTGCCGAGGGCGGGGTTGATGTTGATCTTCTGACCATACCGCTTGATGACGTTAAAACGTTTGAAATGATGGCCCGGGCCGAAACCCAAGGGGTATTCCAGTTAGAAAGCGCGGGCATGAAAGATGTTTTGCGCCAGCTACGCCCCGATAAATTCGAAGACATTATCGCGGTTGTGGCGCTTTATCGCCCCGGCCCGATGGAAAATATCCCTAGCTACATCAAGCGCAAACACGGCGAAGAAGAGCCGGATTACCTTTACCCGACCTTAGAGCCAATTTTGCGCGAAACCTTTGGTATTATGATTTACCAAGAACAGGTAATGCAAATTGCCCAGGAACTTTCCGGCTATTCCCTTGGCAGTGCCGATTTATTGCGCCGTGCTATGGGCAAAAAAATCCAAAAGGAAATGGATGAACAGCGCGCGGCATTTGTTGACGGGGCAAAAGCGCGCGGTGTAGACGAAGCCAAGGCAAGCCAAATATTTGACCAAGTTGATAAGTTTGCGGGTTATGGCTTTAACAAATCGCACGCCGCGGCTTATGCGTTGGTTGCCTATCAAACAGGTTTCATGAAAGCAAATTTCCCGGTTGAATTTATGGCCGCATCCATGACGCTTGATCTTGGCAATACTGATAAATTAAATGCTTATCGCCAAGAACTTGACCGCATGGGAATTAAATTACTGCCACCCGATATCAATCTTTCGCAAACAACCTTTAAGGTTGAACGTGATAAAAATGGCAAGGCGGTATCCATAAGATACGCCCTAGCCGCCATTAAAAACGTTGGTGCCGGCGCCATGGACGCATTGGTGGCTGAACGCAAAAAAAACGGCCCGTTCAAAGATGTTTCTGATTTTGCCAAACGGGTTGATGCCCATCAGGTCAATAAACGCCAGCTTGAAAATCTTATTCGCGCAGGCAGTTTCGATGCAATGGTCCCCAACCGTCGCCAGATGATAAGCGGGTTGGAAATTGTATTGGGCACGGCGCAGGCCGCGCAGTCGGAACGCGAAAGCGGGCAAATAGGTTTATTTGGTGGCGATGATGCGGTCGAACCCGCAATCAGGCTTCCCGATATTCCAGATTTTTCCCCGATGGATAAACTGAAAGAAGAATTCGATGCTTTGGGATTTTATCTTTCTGCCCACCCGTTGGATTCTTACAGCAAAAGCCTAAAGCGTCTTGAGGCCCAGCGTTTTTCCGACATCATGGAAAGTGGTCGTTCGGGTGCGGTTAGCATTGCCGGAACGGTAATTTCTAAAAAAGAACGCATTTCGGCCAAGGGCAACCGTTATGCCTTTGTTCAATTTTCCGATACCACCGGCGCGTTTGAGGTTGTGGTGTTTTCCGAACAGCTTGCCCAGGCCCAAGGGGTGTTAGAACCGGGGCAATCGCTTTTTATTCGCGCATCGGCCCAGTTCGAAGGCGAAACCCTGCGCCTTTCGGCCCAATCGTTAAAACCGCTTGATGAGGTGGCCTCACAAACCGCGGCTGGCCTAACGGTTGCGATTGATAGCGATAAGGGGCTGGTCGGATTGAAAGAGGTGCTTGATGGCTCAAGCCGGGGGCGGGGCCGGGTCAACGTTGTTGCGCGCATCGCGCCGGCTAAAGAAGTGAAAATAACCCTCAAAAACCAAATTGAGGTAACCCCCCAACTTCTTCAGGCCGTTAGGTCGCTTGCCGGCATTGCCGAAGTGCAGGAAATATAAATACTTACATATTATTGTATTCACCATAACCGCTTTTGCCCATTGGGCAGCAAATGGGGCTGGAAGCGTTAATTTTTGCCAAATTTAGCAGTTTTTATCTGTTTTTTCTTGCCACAGGCCTTTTTCCGGTCTAGATAACGCCCACACCGTTCAATTAATTTATTTGAAGGGTGAATTCACACACGGGCTTTGCGGCCCCGGCGCAAATTCGCCAGGAACCGCTCCGGTGTTTTCGATAGAAAACAGCAGTCCGTGGACGTTTAAACCGGAAAAAG
>JAOULV010000196.1 GCA_029881835.1 Rhodospirillaceae bacterium | reverse complement strand
GCCTTCGGTAAATAATTTGAAATGATGGATAAGCGCTTCCATCGAATGTTTCATTTCTTCGCGTGGTGGTGGCGATACCCGCCTGTCATCGGCACGCACCAGGCCGCCCGGCATTTCTTTCAATGCTTGGCGCATAATTTTTAAGCTTTCGCGCATTTCATACATGCGGACCAAATAACGGTCATAACAATCGCCGTGTTTGGCAATGGGAATGTCAAAATCCATTTTGGCGTATGCGTCATAGGGTTGGCTTTTGCGCAAATCCCAGGCAAAGCCATTGGCGCGCAAATTAGGCCCGGTGAAACCCCAATCAAGTGCTTGTTCGGGAGTGACCACACCAATATCAACGGTGCGTTGTTTGAAAATGCGGTTTTCGGTCAGAAGCGTTTCAATGTCATCAATCATTTGCGGGAATGTTTCGGTCCATTCCCAAATGTCATCGGCCAGACCGTCCGGCATGTCACGCGCCACCCCGCCGATGCGAAAATAGTTCATATGCATGCGCGCGCCCGACACCCGTTCACAAAATTCCATCAAGCGTTCGCGCTCTTCAAACGCCCACAGCATTGGGGTCATCGCACCAACGTCAATTGCATAAGAAGTGATATTCAAAATGTGGTTCAAAATGCGGCCAATTTCGGCATACAAAACGCGAATGTATTGCGCCCGTTCAGGCACGGCAACTTCGAGCAATTTTTCCGCCGCCAATACGAATGCATGTTCTTGGTTTTGCGGGGCAACATAATCCAGGCGGTCAAAATAAGGCACCGCCTGCATATAGGTTTTGTGTTCTATCAGTTTTTCCGTGCCGCGGTGCAAAAGCCCGATGTGCGGGTCGGCGCGGTCTATTACCTCGCCATCCATTTCCAACACCATACGCAACACCCCGTGCGCCGCCGGATGCTGGGGGCCAAAATTAAGCGTCAGGTTTTTTATCTGGTTTGTGGACATATTATTTTTTAGCCCCCTCGCCGTTGTCTGATGCTTTTTCATCGCCAGGCAACGCGCCGGGGCCTTCCCATGGGCTAAGGAAATCAAAATTGCGGAAATCCTGCGTTAGCTTTACCGGTTCATAGACGACACGCTTTTGTTCTTCGTCATAACGAATTTCAACAAACCCCGTAAGCGGGAAATCTTTGCGTAGCGGATGGCCTTCAAACCCGTAATCGGTCAAGATGCGCCTAAGGTCGGGATTGCCATCAAAAAATATTCCGTACATGTCCCATACTTCGCGTTCAAACCAGCCAGCGGTCGAGAACACCTCAACCGCACTGGGAACGCTTTCATCCGTAACTTGAACCTTTACCCGGATGCGAAGATTGTGCGTCATGCTGATTAGGTGATAGACAACATCAAAACGGTTTTCCCGTTCAGGGTAATCGGCGCCGCATATATCCATCAATTGTTTGAACTGGCAATTTACATCGTCACGCAGGTAGCTAAGCGTGCGGCGAAGATCAGTTGTTTTTACGGTTATTGATATTTCACCAAACAGAACCTCTGAATGCACGACGGCATCACCCAAATGGGTAACAATTATGTCGAGAAGTTCGTTCAAAGCTTTTGTCATACTTTATAAATCTTTCGCTGCCTGTTTATCGGTTAACGCCAAAGCGTTCCGGTGCGACGTATTTTCTTTTGTAATTGTAAAATGCCGTAAAGCAGCGCTTCTGCGGTTGGCGGACATCCGGGAACATATATATCAACCGGAACAACCCGGTCACACCCGCGCACAACCGAATACGAATAATGGTAATACCCACCACCGTTGGCGCACGAACCCATTGAGATAACCCAACGTGGTTCGGCCATCTGGTCGTAAACTTTGCGAAATGCCGGGGCCATTTTATTAGTAAGGGTTCCGGCAACAATAATAACGTCGCTTTGACGTGGGCTTGGCCGTGGCACGACACCAAAACGGTCAAGGTCATAACGGCTCATGTATGCGTGGATCATTTCAACCGCACAACAGGCCAAACCAAATGTCATTGGCCACATGGAACCGGTGCGCGCCCAGTTTACAACCTTATCAATGCTGGCGGTTACAAACCCGCGCGCTTCCATTTCAACGCCAACGTCTTCAAGAATGGTGTCTTGGTTTGTGCTTAAACCAAAATCACTGCCGCCTCTGCCGTCGGGTGCGTTACGGGTTACTCCCATTCTAGGGCCCCTTTCTTCCATTCATAAATGAAGCCAATTGTCAGCACGCCCAAAAACAGCATCATTGACCAAAAACCAAATACTCCAATTTCACCCAAGCTAACCGCCCAGGGGAACAAGAACGCGATTTCAAGATCGAAAATGATAAATAAAATTGCGACCAGATAAAAACGAACGTCAAATTTAACGCGCGCGTCTTCAAATGCTTCGAAGCCGCATTCGTAGGCCGAAAGTTTTTCAACGTCCGGCTTTTGCTGCCCGATAATTATTGATGCCATTATCATCATTACCGACATGGCGATAGCGATGGCGAAAAAAACCAATATGGGGAAATAATCAGCAAGAAGCGTGTTGGTGATTGTTTCGTTCATTTGGCGTGCTCCTTCAAGCGAGCGCGAGCGAGCGCGCCAATGGATAAAGACCCAATGGGTGAATAATGTACGTGGTGCCTGCTGCCGGAACGCAAGACGTTCGAATGACGTCTATTCATGTGATTGTGACCTCCCCAGGCCTTATTGTTGTTATGTCGCCCAAAATTACATGGTCCTTAAACATGGGCGCCCCTTATGGGGTTTCCCATTGTTATAAGCCATTTTTCGCCACCGCCAAAGCCCAAACGGGTAGGAACGCCATTTGGCCAACCTATTGAAATGGCTGATTATTGGGTTTTTTTTGATTTGCGTAAAAATTTTGCCAAAAAAGACCGTGCCAAAAGCACGGATTGCGCCCGCATTTTCGGGAAAAACTGCCTAGAATCGGGTGGAAAATGGCGGGAGTGACGGGACTCGAACCCGCGACCTCCGGCGTGACAGGCCGGCGCTCTAACCAACTGAGCTACACCCCCTTAAACCAAGGGAAGCTGTCTAGTAATGCAGGCCCCGTCGGGTGTCAAGCGACGATGAAAGTGGGCGTGCAAGGATGAAATGGTGGGCGGTGAGGGACTCGAACCCCCGACCCTCTCGGTGTAAACGAGATGCTCTACCAACTGAGCTAACCGCCCTCATTTCAAGGCGCGCGGCAGATTAACCGCCACGCCCTCTGCCTGCAAGCACTTAAAGGTGTTGTGGGCATAGTTTTTTACTATTAGCAAAAAGCAACTGGCCGCCCCCATAAGGAGACGGCCAGTAATGTGCTTAAAAGTACGCGCCAGTATTAGTTGACGGCGTCTTTAAGGGCTTTGCCAGCTTTGAATTTAGGCTGGTTAGAAGCTTTAATCTGTATGGTTTCACCGGTGCGCGGGTTGCGACCGGTGGTTGCTTTGCGGCGTGCAACTGAGAAAGTGCCAAAGCCGACCAAGCGAACTTCGGTGCCTTTCTTGAGTGA
>JAOULV010000195.1 GCA_029881835.1 Rhodospirillaceae bacterium | reverse complement strand
GATGATGCGGCGCTACATTTTCATCGGTTATTACCACCACACGCCCGCTTGCAAGCACCGGTTTTATATGTTTGCCCGCTTCATGAACAAGACCGGCACCCAGCAAAATATCATAACTGCGCGCACCCAAATCAACGCGCAGTTTTTCCATATGGTTAGTATTTGAAGCTGTATTCAATTTAGCTGTTCCTTCAGGGCGGTTTCTATTTTGCCAACCATTTCTTCGTGGGTGTTGTTGCCGCTTTCAATTGTTATATCGGCAGTCGCATAAACTGGGTAGCGTTCCTTGGTAAGTTTTTCCAATATTTCAGCCGGATTACCATTTTTTAGCAATGGCCTTCCGCCCCGCCTAGAGGTGCGCTCCAGCAGCGTTTCCAAATCGGCCTTTAGCCAGACCGAAACCGCATTATTTTTAATAGCGTCCCTTATTTCTTTGTCCATAAATGCCCCGCCACCGGTGGCTAAAACGCACGGGCTTTCGCCCAAGATTCGCAATATTACCCGGCGTTCACCGGCGCGAAATTCTTCTTCGCCATAAATTTCAAAAATATCTTCAATTGAAAGGCCGGCCGCGGCCTCTATTTCTTCGTCCGCATCAATAAATCTCAGACCCAGATGCTTGGCCAAACGCCGTCCGACGCTGGTTTTTCCGGCGCCCATCAATCCCACCAGCACCAGCGTTTTACCGTTTATGGCGGATATTTCGTTATTTTGTTGTGTTTTTTCGTTCATAAATTTTCGCTTAAATGCCGATTTTTGGTAATTTTTGGCTTATTTCCTTAGTATTGCATTGGTATTTAGGCCCCGCAGGCGTTAAAAAGATATATACATTGCCGGAAATTTGCCACACTCAGAACCTAGCATAAAGGCCTGAATATACGAAGTTTTCACTGCACCATGACCCGCAAAGTTGGAAAAAATCAACAACACCATGTATTCATTGTGCACCGCTTGTTTATCTGGATTCGCACCTAACTCGGAGATTCTATGAAAAAATTTTCTACCCTTTTATTTCTGCTGGTCGTTGCCTCTATTGTCGGTGGCGGAGTTTTTTTATCGACTTGGGATATTCCGGCCCCGGTGGCAAAGGTTGAAAAGGTGATTCCAGATGAACGTTTCCAGCGTTAATCGTCGCACCCGGACGGGGGCGCTATTTTTCACACTTGCGTTTGTTTTAAGCATTGGCGTTGCGCCGGTTGCTTTTGCCCAGTCAGCCCCCGTTGAATTGACACCACCAACAGACGAACCAATTGGTGCACAAGAAACGCCCAGCACACCCAGTACGCCCAGCACACCAAGCATTGGTGCGGCAGAAGTGCAAATTGAAAATCTTGCGGGAATTAACCTTGATACTATCGGTGTCCTAACACCAGAGGAAGGCGGTTTTAATCGCGACCTGTGGTACGGCATGGATCGCCAAGAGCTTGAAAATTTGTTGGTCAAGCTTTCGGTAACAACATCATCACCCGCCACGCGCGATATAATGCGCCGCCTTCTTTTGAGCGGTGCCGATGTTCCCGAAGGTGAAAACGGAAAGCTTGTAACAATCCGGGCAAAGCTTTTGGCCGATATGGGTGATTTTGGCGGCGTGGCAAAGCTTATGGGCGCGCTTCCCGGCATGGTTTCCCACAAAGAGCTTTTGCGTATAGAAGTCGATACCCGCTTGTTGACCGGTGACAATGCCCGCGCTTGTGAATTGGCACAGTTGTATATGGCCGATGAAAGCTCAAGCTATTGGCAAAAGGTATTTATATTTTGCCAAGCCCTGAACGGCCAGCACGATGCCGCCGCCTTGGGTGTGTCATTGCTAAGCGAGATGGGCGCAAGGGATAATGTTTTTTATACCCTGATTGATCACCTTGCGGTTGGCGGTAAGGCACCGACCATAGATTCATTGAGCGACCCCAAACCATTACACCTAGCATTGGCGCGGGCGGCAAAAGCAAGGTTCCCATCAGATACAATCGAATCAAACCTTCCCGGCGTTCTTCGCGCTATCGCCATTAGCCCCAATGCCAGCACCGAATTGCGCCTCGAGGCGGCCGAACGGGCCGAGGTCGCAGGCGCGCTTCCGGTTGATGCGCTGCGTCAGATTTACGCATCCATCCAATTTAATGATGGCGAACTTTCAAGCCCGCTGGCAAATGTTACCAGACGTTCCGGCCCCATGAGCAGGGCTTTGCTTTATCGTGCATCGCTAATGCAAACGGTTCCTTCGGCGCAAGCAATTGCGCTATCGCGCGCACTGGCAATGGCACGTAGTGGCGGCAGGTACGCATCAACCGCGCGCGCATTTTTGCCTGTCTTAAACAGGATAGAACCGTCAAAAGATCTTGCATGGTTTGCCCCTGAAGCGATTAGGGCATTTTTGATTACTGAACGCCATACCGAGGCCATGTTATGGTTTGAAACGCTTAAACAGGGCGCCGAAAATAATAAAAAGCTAACCAATGAATTAATTTTATTAATGCCGATTGCGCGCCTTTCGGGTTTTGCCGGCGCCATGGATTGGGATCTTAAAAACCTTACCTTATGGCAAGAAACAACAAGAACATTAGCCGAAGACAAAGATGTTGCACGCAACCGCGCGGCACTTCTTGGTGCGGTGTTTGATGCGCTGGGCAATGTTGTTCCTAATGAATTTTGGATACCGCTTGTTTCCGGTCCTGAACGACTTGGCGTTTTAGCACCACATCCGGCACTATGGTTTCGTTTAAGCGCCGCCGCCGAGCGCGCACACGTGGGCGAAACCATACTTCTTTCTCTTGTTATTATGGGCAATGGTGGCCCCGATAGCGTTGAAGCGGTTGTGCTTCATCGTTTGCTTACGGCTTTGCGCACGGTCGGGCTTGAAAAAGAAGCGCGTGAAATTGCGCTTGAAGCTGCGGTCAGTGCCGGACTTTAAGTTCATCGGCACTTTAATATAGCTAATAAACCTGAGAGAACTTAAAACCATGGCAAGGCGTCGCGTCCAAACCGTACCGCTGTCTAGGCATACAGAAAGCTTTCTTGAAATGCTTGCGGCTGAACGCGGGGCGGCAAAAAACACCATCGAATCATATGGTCGCGACCTTATGGACTTTAGCGAATTTGCCGCAAGCTTGGGTAAATCGGCTGAGCGCGCAGACGGCGCATTAATAAAAAAATATTTAGCCAAACTTTCATCAACCGGTCTGTCGGCAAAAACCGCCGGGCGCAGGCTTTCAACTCTTAGGCAGTATTTTCGTTTTTTATATTCCGAACGCATTCGCGAAGATGACCCGACCACGGCGATTGACGGCCCACGTCAAGGCAAAAGCCTGCCAAAATATTTAAGCGAGGATGAGGTCGAGCGTTTGATTGAGGCCGCCCACCGCCACAGCGGGTCTGATGGTTTGCGTCTGGCCGCGTTGGTTGAACTTTTATATGCAACTGGTCTTCGTGTTAGCGAACTTGTCGGTATGCCGTTACGTGCAATATCGCGCGATGGGCGGATACTTACCATTGCCGGCAAGGGTGGCAAGGAACGCATTGTTCCATTGTCCGAACCCGCC
>JAOULV010000194.1 GCA_029881835.1 Rhodospirillaceae bacterium | reverse complement strand
CACCCATGGCAATATCCAATGTCATGGCGTTTTCAAATGCGGCCTTACCGCCAAGGTTACGGGGTAAAACACTTTCATCGTTATCAACATAATAGCGTTTGGTTATTTCAACCGCTATGCGCCCGGCGCGCAAAAACAATTCTTTGCGTAACGCATGGGTCGCTAACAACGAGCCATTGCCCGGCAACGCCAGACCCAGACCTTCGGCCAGGCAGTTCATGGAATTGGCGGTAAACATGCCTGAACATGAACCACAGGTCGGGCAACTGGAACGTTCGTATTCCATCGCCATTTCATCTGATGTATTGGGGTCGGCTGCTTTTACCATGGCGTCAATCAGGTCAACCGATTGTTCTTTACCATCAATAATCATTTTTCCGGCTTCCATCGGCCCACCGGAAACAAACACGGTTGGAATATTAAGACGCATGGCGGCCATCATCATGCCCGGCGTTATTTTGTCGCAGTTGGAAATGCACACCAATGCATCGGCGCAATGGGCATTGACCATGTATTCAACGCTGTCGGCGATTATTTCGCGACTAGGAAGCGAATAAAGCATGCCGTCGTGACCCATGGCGATACCGTCATCAACCGCGATGGTGTTAAATTCTTTGGCCACTGCGCCGTGTTTTTCGATTTCACGCGCAACCATTTGCCCCATGTCTTTTAAGTGAACGTGGCCGGGCACAAACTGGGTAAAGGAATTAGCGATTGCGATAATGGGTTTGCCGAAATCATCATCGCTCATTCCGGTGGCGCGCCAAAGCCCGCGTGCACCTGCCATATTGCGGCCATGGGTTGATGTGCGAGATTTATATTCGGGCATTGTTGCGCTCCTTGTTTATTTTATTTTCAAGAAATCCAAGCCTTTGTTTTAACCCATCCACCGGAGCAATCAAGGCCCAAGGTTAAGTTCGGGTTAAATGTTATTTTGCCTTGTTTTTGCGCTTTAACGGGTTTGAGCCGGACAATGAAAGTTTACCCGGCTTGCCGGGCTTGGTGCCCGGTTTGGATGGCTGGCCACCTTCGGACTTGGCAAAGCTTCTTTCCTTGCGGGATTTTTTACCTTTTTTCCCTTTTTTATCAAGTGGAGCTCCGGCTTTGAATTTTTTTGCCTTTTTTTCCCACGGCTTATTTTCAGGTGATTTTTTTTCAGATGCATCCCCATCAATGGTTGTGCCGTCTGGTTTTTTTACCCGGGAAACAATTTGCTCTTTGTCCTTGGCGTAAGGTTTTCTTTTTTTATCACCTTTTCCAAAGGGCGCGCTTTTGCTTTTTTCCCGCCCGGGGGCATATTTTTTTTCAGACGGCTGTTGCGGCACGCCTTGCAAGCGGTCAACCGAAATGGTTTTTTCCATTTTACGACTTGGGCCAAGTTCTTCTAAAAATTTATCAACACACCCAGAAGCAAGCTCGACATGGGTTTCTTCTTGATGAATTTTAATGGCACCAATATCATTTTTGGTTATATGCCCGGCACGACACAGCATCGGTAATATCCACCGCGGTTCGGCGTTGTGTTTGCGCCCAACCGAAAGCGACAACCAAACACTGTTTTTGAAATCATCGCGCGAGCTTCCTTTGCCACGATCTTTTTTATGATCACGTGGTTTTTCCGGCCCGCTATCAATCAATTCTTCGGGGGCCGGCTGTTCTTTGCTGTGCAGGCGTAAAAATGCGCTGGCAATTTGTTCTGGCGCATAACGCGATAAAAGCTCTTTAGCGAACGCTTGTTCTTCATCGTTTAATGGCTCGCTCAAGGATGGTTCTTCGAATATGCGTTCACGGTCGCGTTTTTTAATGTCATCAACCGATGGCGGTTTGGCCCATGTGGCTTCAATGTTTGCATTTTCAAGTAACCGTTCTGTACGTTTGCGCCATGTGTGCGGAACGATTAAAACACTTACGCCCTTGCGCCCGGCACGGCCCGTACGCCCGCTACGGTGCAGTAACCCTTCGCGGTTTTTAGGGATATCGGCATGGATAACCAGTTCAAGGTTAGGCAGATCAATACCGCGTGCGGCAACGTCGGTGGCGATACATACCCGCGCCCGGCCGTCACGCATGGCTTGTAACGCGTGGGAACGCTGGGCTTGGCTTAATTCACCGGAAAGCGCCACAACAGAAAAACCACGGTTAGTAAAGCGCGCGGTCATGTGGTTGACGGTCGCGCGGGTTGCACAAAAAACAATCGCGCTTTTTGCATCAAAATATCTAAGCAGGTTGATAATTGAATTATCACGATCATTAGGCGCAACTGTTAAGGCGCGGTATTCAATATCAAGATGCTGTTTGCTATCGCTTGCGGTTGCGATGCGCACCGCATTTTTTTGATAGCGTTTTGCCAATGTCGCGATTGATTTGGGAACGGTTGCCGAAAACATTAATGTCCGCCGATCGCTTGGGGCGGAATCTAAAATATATTCAAGGTCGTCACGGAAACCTAGATCAAGCATTTCATCGGCTTCATCTAACACCACGCCCCTAAGTCCGGTGGTATCAAACGATCCACGTTCAATATGGTCACGCAAACGACCGGGCGTGCCAACAACAATATGTGCGCCGCGCTCAAGCTGGCGGCGTTCATCACGCATGTCCATACCGCCAACACAAGACGCAATGGTGGCACCGGTAAATTCATACAGCCATTCAAGTTCGCGTTTTACCTGCAATGCCAGTTCACGCGTCGGTGCGACCGCCAATGCCAACGGAACCTTGGCCTTGGGGAACCTGTCTGCACCTTGTAACAATGTCGGGGCCAAGGCCATGCCAAAAGCAACGGTTTTGCCCGAACCGGTCTGGGCCGAAACCAGGGCATCATTGCCTTCTAATTCTGGGGCTAGGACATCAATCTGTACCGGGGTTAGGGTTGTGTAGCCGTGCTTGCTCAGGGCTTCCCTAAGCGCGGGGACGACACCATCGAATACTGTCATTTATCTGTTCTTTCTGAATGCTGGCCCAAGTGCGTATTATAGGTCTTAATTAAAGATGGTTGTTATTTCTACGCTCGGCCACTTTTATTGGATGGGTCGCGACTTTTAGCGCGGCTCAGCAAATCCGTTGGCTGTGTTTTACATAGACCAGAGCCCACAGTAAACCGACATTTTTAAATACTTTTGCCGAAACCTTGGTTCGTTTGGCAAAAAACACCCCGCAAACAGCCAATGGGCCAAGTGCGGGGTGTTATTGTATTTTGTCAATTTGGCTGTTTCCAGCCGGATTATTGCGTTTTTATCGCTTTAAAGGGCGGCGATCATGTCTTTCAACATATCTCTAACCTCGCCCGCCACAGAACCAAGGGTTGGGTTATCGATAGCCGACATTGAAGCCGCCGGGTCAACGGCCGAAATCTCGATTTTGCCGTCTTCGCGCTTTTGTACAACCACGTTGCACGGAAGCATGGTGCCGATTTTGTTTTCAGATTGCAGCGCCTTGTAGGCATATGACGGGTTACATGCGCCCAAAATGGTGTATGGGTTAATGTCTTTATCAATCTTTTCTTTCATGGCTTTTTGCACATCGATTGTGGTTAATACGCCAAAGCCTTTTTCTTTCA
>JAOULV010000193.1 GCA_029881835.1 Rhodospirillaceae bacterium | reverse complement strand
CTTTGCCCAGAGCGCCGATGCGGCTGCAGCCCCCGGTTTGATTGAATCTCTGGTTCCGTTTTTGCTTATTTTTGTGGTTTTTTACTTTCTGCTAATCAGACCACAGCAAAAAAAGGCGAAAGAGCATAAATCCATGCAAGAATCTATTCGCCGTGGCGATAAAATCATCACCAATGGCGGTATTTTTGGCGACGTGGTCCGCGTCAAGGATGATGGCGTGGTCGAAGTTGAAATTGCCGAGGGGGTAAAGGTAAAGGTTGACCGTGGAATGATTTCCGCCGTTCTTGCCAAAACCGAACCCGCCGATAAGGCACCAAAAGGCGACAACGATGATGGCGCTAAGTCGGATAAATCAGATAAAAAAGAATCCGGCTCTAGCCTTAAAAATCTTCTTTCCGGCAAGAAATAACAATAATGATTCGTGTGGCTAAATGGAAAGTTGCTTCTATTCTGGCAGTGTGTCTGCTGGGAATAATGTTTGCCATGCCCAATATTATGGACCGGGCAACGGCCGATGCCATGCCCGAATGGATGCCGAGCAAACAAATAAGCCTTGGTCTTGATCTGCAGGGCGGGTCACATTTGTTATTAGAGGTTAAGGTTGATGTTGTTATTGCCGAACGATTGGAAGCATTGGTTGATTCAATCCGAACCGAGCTAAGAAAAGAAAATATTGCTTACAGCAATTTAGGTTCGGCTGGGCACACTGCCAATGTATCAATCAAAAATCCAAATGATATTGAAAAGGCTTATTCGTTAATCAACCCCATTGATAGCGGTTTTGTAACGGAAACATTCGACAATGGATTAGTAACTGTCACCATGAGCGAACAAGCCCTATCGCAAAGGCGTATTTCGGCGGTTGAACAATCAATCGAAATTGTCAGGCGCAGGATTGATGAAACCGGCGTGCGTGAACCGACAATCGTGCGCCAGGGCGAAGAGCGCATCCTTGTGCAATTGCCAGGCGTTGATGATCCGGAACGGGTAAAGCGCCTGTTGGGCAAAACCGCAAAGCTTACATTTCATTTGGTTGATCAGGGTTCATCGCTTACTTCTGCCCAATCCGGGCGCGTGCCGCCGGGAACAAGGCTGTTGCCGAGCGTTAATAATAATCCGGGCCAACCCAATAGTTACCTGATAAAAAAACGCGTCATGGTTTCTGGCGATACCCTTATTGATGCGACGCCGGGGTTTGACCCGCGCAATAATGAACCGGTTGTCAATTTCCGCTTTGATTCGGTTGGGGCAAAACGTTTTGGTGATGTTACGGTAAAAAATGTTGGAAACCCGTTTGCCATTGTTCTGGACGGCAAGGTCATAAGTGCGCCAGTTATTCGCGAACCTATTTTGGGCGGTTCGGGGCAAATTAGCGGTAATTTTTCAACCGAAGAAGCCAAAGATTTGGCGTTATTGTTGCGTGCGGGCGCATTGCCGGCCCCATTGACCGTGCTTGAAGAACGCAGTGTCGGGCCAGGTTTGGGTGCGGATTCAATTGCTTCGGGCAAGGTTGCATCAATTGTTGGGTTGGTTTTGGTTATTTTGTTTATGGCGTTTTATTATGGGCGCTTTGGCCTGATGGCTGATGTCGCGCTTATTATGAACATAATAATTATAATTGGCGCGCTATCGGCATTGCAGGCAACCCTTACGTTGCCGGGCATTGCCGGAATTGTGCTTACCATTGGTATGGCGGTTGATGCCAACGTGCTTATTTTTGAACGCATTCGCGAAGAAATTAAAAACGGTCGCACAGTTATAAGCGCGATTGAATCTGGTTATTCGCGCGCCATTACCACCATTATTGATGCCAACGTAACAACCTTGATTGCCGCACTACTGCTTTATGAATTTGGCTCCGGCCCGGTTCGTGGTTTTGCGGTTACGCTGGCGGTCGGTATCGCGACATCAATGTTCACTGCAATATGGCTTACCCGCTTGCTTGTGGTTGCGTGGCTAAGACGTACCCGCCCACAAACGCTTGAAATATAAATAGGTGGATTAATATGCCGCGCTTTAGAATTATTCCCGAAAATCCAAGCGTCAATTTTATTGGCCGCAGGGCAATATTTTTTATTTTTTCCGCTTTATTGATGGTTTCGTCAGTTGCCATGTTTGCAACCAAGGGTCTGAATTACGGTATTGATTTTACCGGCGGCATAATGATTGAAATTAAAACGGAAAAGCCAAACCAGATATCGCTTTTGCGCGAACGGCTTTCTGGCCTTGGTCTGGGTTCAATCGAATTACAAGAATTCGGCGCACCCGATGACATTTTAATACGCATCCAGCGCCAAGAGGGCGGTGAAGAAGCGCAACAACAAGCAGTAACCAGCGCGAAGGAAGCAATGGGCAACATCGTTGCCGAATACCGCCGTACTGAATTGGTTGGCCCTAAGGTTTCTGACGAACTGTTTATGAACGGCATTTATGCGGTGCTGTCGGCAATGCTGGCTATTTTAATATACATTTGGTTCAGGTTTGAATGGCAATTTGGCCTTGGCGCGGTTATTGCGTTGTTGCACGATGTTGTATCAACAATTGGCATATTTGCGTTATTGGGGCTTGAATTTAATTTGGCAACCGTTGCCGCCATGCTGACAATCGCCGGGTATTCCATTAACGATACCGTGGTGGTGTTTGACCGTGTGCGCGAAAACATGCGCAAATACAAGGTCAAACCAATGGATGAATTGTTGAATGACAGCGCTAATGAAACCCTTTCGCGTACCGTTGTTACCAGCTTAACCACCCTTATTGCGCTGTTGGCGCTTTATATGCTGGGCGGAAGCGTAATTCGTGATTTTAGTTTTGCCATGATATGGGGTGTGCTTATCGGTACGTATTCATCGGTTAGCTTGGCGGTGCCGTTACTGTTGTATTTAGGCGTGACCCGCAGAACCGCCGATGATGACAATGATGGGGTCGAGCAAACCTCAGCTTAAAAACACTAACCGCGCAAACAAGTTTTAAACCTTATTTTTTAGGGGAATTGAGTTGTCGCTTGATATAACCCCATTGGTACCCAAAGGCCAGCAGGCTATACAGTCTTATGGCGATGGTGGTTTTCGCGTAACCAATACCCAATACAATGGTTCGGTCATTGTTTTTTTAGATGAATGTGTATCGTGGAATTGCAAAAACGCAGATGAAATTGATGCAGGTTCATTTCAAGCGGTGCACGAAGCAAAAACAAAACCAGAAATAATTATTATCGGTTGCGGTGAAACGTTTACCCGCCCACCGCAACAGTTAATTGATTATTTCAAATCCCATTCAATGGTTATGGAATGGATGGCGACCGGGGCGGCATGCAGAACATACAATATTTTGGCGCTTGAAGGCCGCAGTGTCGCCGCCGCGCTTATCGCGATAGATTAAATGCTTCCAATAAAAAAGGCCCGGCGTTTATGCCGAGCCTTTTTATTTTGCTTACTAAATATTATTAGTAAATATTTTGCGCCGAAACCATTGCATAAAGCATTGGAATTGAAAGCAGGGTGTTGGTGCGGGAAAACAGCATTGCGGTGCGTGCAGCCGCCGCCTTTGCATCGGCGTCAACCTG
>JAOULV010000192.1 GCA_029881835.1 Rhodospirillaceae bacterium | reverse complement strand
GGGGTCATGCCCGGCTGTGGGCGGCAGGTTTTGTGGTGGTGGCGATATTTTGCACACTGGCATACATATTTTTTGATCTAAAAATTGCAGTTTTTATCCGCGACAATATGCCGGCTGATGCCGTGCGCGTGTTTTATTTAATCACCGATGCGGGCCTAGGTGAACCGTGGTTCGGCCTATCGGCGGCATTGATGGTGGTTGGCTACATCGGTGCACGCCTGGCAACCAGCGAACAAAGCCGCCAACGGTTTTACCGCTTGCGCGACAGCTTTGCGTTCATGTTTGCCGCACAAACGTTTTCTGGCGTATTTGTGGTAACGGCCAAGGTTATTATTGGGCGCATCCGCCCAAAGTTTTTTTTCAATGACGGGCTTTATGGTTTCCATCCGTTTAATTTTGATTTTGGCATGAATTCATTTCCATCGGGGCATTCGCAAACCGCGTGGGCATCAATGATTGCTTTGGCACTACTGTTCCCCCGCTTTCGTCCATATTTTATTATTGCGGCAATAATTATAAGCGGTTCGCGGGTAATGGTTTCAGCGCATTATTTGTCAGATGTTGTAATGGGATCTTACGTTGGCGCAATCATGACCGTAATGACATGGATGTGGTTTCAAAAGCGCAACCTACAAATAGGCTATACCTAGTTTTCACCCATAATCAGCTGTGGCATTGCACTAATTTGGCGGGAACTGCGCACCAGCACCCATTTGGTGCGATAGGTTTGAATAAATTCAGGCCTTGCATCAACCGCTGGGTCATCTGCTTTGCTGTGATAAACAATAAATCCATCCGGATTATTTTTTGCCCAGTCATAAACAGTTGTATTGTAAACCGCCTGCAACGGCGTATTGAAACGGCCAAGAAAATGATATTCGCCGCGATATTTGCCGTAATGCGCAATCGGGTGCCCGGCGCTATCTAGCTTGGCCAGATGCCGTGCAATCGGGCTAAAATCAAACGATTTCATCACCCCCGGGCTAACCGCTAAATGCAGTGCCATAACAAATATTGCAACAAGGCTTGCGATTGATGCTTCGGCTTTTGGGCTAGGTAATTTTTGAAAAAACAAAAATCCTGCCAGCAACAATGGGGCCACCATCCATGCCAACGGCAAATCAAACATCCACGGATCCATGCGGTGGCTGGCAAAAAATGGTGCGGCCATTGCACCGACTGCCAATAACGCAATAAGCATTACCGGCGCTTTAATCCGCCAGCCAGCCGTTGGCATTGCAACCAGTTCCATGGCACGCGCCACCAGCAATGCAGCTGCTGGCAACAACGGCAACATGTAATGGGGTTGCTTTCCAGAAATAAATGAAAAAATAACAAAGCCAGCAACAAACCAAACAAAACAAAACCGCGTAGCGCCCTCGCCCAGCAATCCTTTTGATTTTTTGTTTTTGCTAAAAATGTTTGTGAAAAATCCCCGCCACAAACCCTTTAGGCCGGGCAGCCAGATAGCCATGGGCAATAGCAATGGACCAATAATCAAAACGTACCACCACACCGGGCGCTGGTGGGCAAACGAATCAACCACCCGTCCGGCTGTTTGCCCGAAAAAAATTGCATTGCGGTATTCTTCACCGCCCGCTTGGCCTGCGGGCCACGCCCACGCCATACCAATGCCGATACCTATAATTAATCCGGCAAATACGCCTGCGTACCACTTGCCCCAACCGGTTGTTGCCCGCACCCGACCGGAAACATCCCACCATGGGGCCAGTAACGCCACCGGCATTGTGTAAACCAAAACTGCGGGGCCCTTGGCCAGTGCGCCCAAACCCAATGCCAAACCAAACAAAACCCAGGCCAATAAACGCTGAAGTGTATTTTCACTGTCTATTACTTTTAATAATGCCCATAACCCGGCCAAGGCAAACGTGCCAACCAGCATGTCAAACATGACCATGGTTGAAAACAAGACCCAATACATGGAACCAAAAAGCAAAAATGCCGCACGCATTGGTAAGGCATCCATGCTTGGCCATAAACGTTTGGCCAAAGAAAATGTAAAAAACAGGCTTATTAATGAAAATACCGGGGCAACCAGTTTTGGTGTTATGTCGTTAACCCCAAAAACCGCCCAACCCAAATGCATCAACCAAAAAAATAAAGGCGGCTTATGGCTGTAGGCTTCGCCATTAAGATGGGGAACCAACCAATCGCCCCTAACCCACATATCCCAGGCGACCGACAGATAGCGGGTTTCATCAACCGGTAACAATGGCCGGGTAAAAACGCTTATCAACGTTACGCCGCCCCACAGCAACAAAAGCCAAATAACAAAAAGCCCATTTGTGCCAATGGGGCCAATGGGACCAATGGCATTTTTGACTGGATCGGCATTTAATGGCGCTGAGGATTTTTGGTTTTGCATAGCAATTATGCTTACCCGAATTAAAAGCCTTGGGAAACAGGCACTTTATTGATTTTTATTAAACCCCAACCCCAACTTTACGCCGCTATTTGATGAATGCCTTATTTTTGGTTGTTTTTACCAAGTTTTTCCCAAGCTTTTGCCAAGGTTTTCCAAGGTTTTTCCATGCTTTTCCCAAGTCTTTTGGGCCATCCCTTGACAGGAAGCCATAACCACCTTAAATCCCTAGCACTCAAGGGGTGCGAGTGCTAACAATCGCCCCTTAAATTTAATTGTTTCAACATCTTAATAGGAGCTAACCATATGAGCCTCAGGCCTTTGCATGACCGTGTACTGGTGCGTCGCGTCAAACAAGACGAAAAAACCGCCGGCGGCATCATCCTCCCTGACACCGCACAGGAAAAACCATCAGAAGGTGTAATCGTCGCCGCTGGTAACGGATTAAAAAACGAAGACGGAAAAGTTGTAGCGCTAGACGTAAAAGTTGGCGACCACGTTCTGTTCGGAAAATGGTCAGGCAACGAAGTAAAAGTTGACGGCGAAGACCTTATCATCATGAAGGAATCCGACATCCTTGGTGTAATCGAAACCGGCAAGAAAGCTAAAAAGAAATAATTATTCTTTCTAGGTTTTGCCGAAAAAATTATTTAATTCACAATTTAGCGAAAGGATCCATGATCAATGGCTGCTAAAGAAGTAAAATTCGGGTCAGACGCCCGTAACCGTATGCTAAAGGGCGTTGATACCCTTGCCAACGCGGTAAAAGTAACACTTGGCCCTAAGGGCCGTAACGTCGTGCTCGACAAATCATTTGGCGCACCGCGCATCACCAAAGACGGTGTTTCGGTTGCCAAAGAAATCGAACTTTCTGACAAGTTCGAAAACATGGGCGCACAGATGGTTAAAGAAGTAGCATCACGCACCAACGACGAAGCCGGTGACGGAACCACCACCGCAACCGTTTTGGCCCAGTCAATCGTTCGCGAAGGCGTAAAAGCAGTTGCCGCCGGAATGAACCCGATGGACCTTAAACGTGGCATCGACCTTGCGGTTGAAGTCGTTATTGAAGACGTAAAAAAGCGCACCAAAAAAGTAAAAACATCAGCCGAAGTGGCGCAGGTTGGCACCATTTCAGCCAACGGTGAAAAAGAAATCGGCAAGATGATCGCCGAAGCCATGGAGCGCGTCG
>JAOULV010000011.1 GCA_029881835.1 Rhodospirillaceae bacterium | reverse complement strand
ATAAGAAAATATTGGCCGCTGTAGGTAAATAATTTTTTTCAGAACAGTAACCGGAGCTTGGCCAATAGCCATGCTTCGGTTATTTGTGATTTTAAATTATTGCAAATAGCGCCAACCAGATAGAACCAATCGCCTGTATCGCCAAAGTGGACTTTATGGCGATGGTCATTTTTTCAACCGCTGTTGATTTGCCGTCACCAGCAGAAGAATAAATTAACCTTGCGGCGCTAAAAGATGTTGGCAATAAAAATAATAAAACCGCCAATGAATAAGGTTGCATCATTTCGCCATAGGCAAGATACCCAACAAGCGCCATCGCCAATAAATGCAGGGCAAAATAAAGCCATGCGGTATTTTTTTGCCCCAACCTTACCGCCAGTGTTTTTTTGCCCACTTTTTTGTCGGCATTAATGTCAGGTATTTCGTTATTGATAAGAATTAGCGCAACCCACAGGCCAATAATAATGGAAATTACAATTGCGCCTGTATCAATTTCAGCGCCCTGCAACCACACGGCCCCCATTACCGCTATCGGGCCAAAGCCAATTCCAACCGCTATTTCACCCAAACCGCGTGAAGAAAACGCAAGGGGCGGGGCTGAATAGGCAACCCCTAAAAACACCCCAGCCGCACCCAGCGCAATTATAGCCCAGCCCTTTAATGCCGTTAGCCATAGACCAAAGAACAATGCCAGCACCAACAACCCCCAGCCAAGGCGCGCCATCTGGCTAATATTCATTATATTGTTTTGAATAAAGCGCGAGCCACCGCTAAAGGGAAAAATCCTCTCGGTATTAATTCCATCGGTGCCGTTTTTTTCGTCATAAACATCGTTGAGCACATTTATGGCACCGTGCGCCAATGCGGTTGCCATAACAGCTAAAGCAAATGCCAATAAATCAAATGCGCCAGATTGGCCATAACCCCACGCACTTCCGGCTATGACTGGTAATATTGATGCGCTTAAAAATGCTGGCCGGGTTGCAAGCGCCCAGCGCTTTAGCGTTGTTGCAATGCCGGGCTGGTTAAGTATTGCTGCACTCGGTTCGCCCATCAAGCTTATCCATCAATATGATTTTGCGAAAATGGCCTCTATGGTTGCCGGTTTTCCGGTGATAACGCATTTTCCCTCAACCCCGTTTTGGTCGTAAGGAAGGCAGCGAATGCTAACCGAAAGTTCTTTCAGTTTTTCTTCGCTGTCTTTATCGCCACACCATTTTGCCCGCACAAAGCCAAGCTTGGACGAATCTTCGGTAGCAAAATATTTTTTGAAAGCTTCAAAATCGGTTATTCCGGTTTCAATTCGCCCATCGCGCAAACTTAAAGCTTCGGTATAAAGGGTCTTTTGAATGGCTTTCAAATGTTCGGGCGCGGCACCAACAAACACGTCCATATCTTCTGCCCCTTTGGCATATATATCGGTTCTGCGCGTTAGCATAACGGATGAATTGTCCAAATCCTTTGGCCCCAACTCAACAATTAATGGCACGCCTTTTTTAATCCAGCTCCAGCGTTTTTCCCCGGCATTTATATCGCGGCTATCAACGTGGGCGCGCACAGGCTCGCCAAACGCGTTTTCAGCATTTAGCTTTTTGGCAAGTTCATGTGCCACCGGCATTACTCGGGCGGCTGCTTCATCGTCGCGCGCTATTGGTAAAATGACAATTTGATGGGGCGCAACCGTTGGCGGTACGCGCAGTCCGTCATCATCGCCGTGGGTCATTATCAATGCGCCGATCATCCGGGTTGAAACCCCCCACGATGTGGTAAAGGCAAATTCTTCCGAGCCATCATTGGTTTGAAATTTTATATTTGCGGCTTTGGAAAAATTCTGTCCTAAAAAATGCGATGTTCCGGCCTGTAATGCTTTGCCGTCTTGCATGAATGCTTCAATGGTGTGGGTTTCAACCGCACCGGGGAAACGTTCGGATTCGGATTTTTCACCCGGTATCACGGGAATGGCCAACCAATCTTCGGCTAATTCTTTATAAACCCCAAGCATGGTTTCGGTTTCCTCGCGCGCCTCTGCTTCAGTTGCGTGCGCGGTGTGGCCTTCTTGCCATAGAAATTCAGATGTGCGCAAAAACATACGCGGGCGCATTTCCCAACGCACTACGTTAGCCCACTGGTTAATTTTAACCGGAAGGTCGCGATAAGAACGTATCCATTTGGCAAAACTTTCACCAATCATCGCTTCGGATGTGGGGCGTATCACCAATGGGCTTTCAAGCTTGCCATCAGGTATCAGCTTGCCGTCTTTTTCTACTAAGCGGTGGTGGGTAACCACCGCCATTTCCTTGGCGAAGCCTTCAACGTGGGTTGCTTCTTTTTCAATTAGCTCAAGGGGAATAAAAATCGGAAAATAACAATTTTCGTGTCCGGTTTCACGAATGCGCTGATCTAATCTGCGCTGTAAGCGTTCCCAAATACCATACCCCCACGGCTTTATGACCATGCACCCACGGACACCGGAATTTTCGGCCATGTCGGCTTCTTTTATTACTTCTTGGTACCAGGCGGGGAAATCCTCAGAACGGGTAATCCGGATGGCGGTTTTTTTTGCGTTTTTATTCATGGTGTTTGGCGGCTTTCCTAAGGGGTATTATCCTGATTAATCGGGTTTAACCGGATGGCTGAACCATTAAAGCCATGCGGCCCATTTCGCCCAGACTACACATGGTATCGGGTAAAGCTGGCACGAAATCAAGGGGGAAGGTGTAAATTTTGGCTCATTTTACTGCCCATAATGCCGCCCACAATACCGCCATGGGCCTGAAGGGGTAAAAGGGGGCTTTTTGCGGTTTAAAAAAGGGTGGGGAAACCGCCCCCAAACCGGCAAAAAAAATAGCAAAAAAATCGCCCCCAAACATATCTGGTCATGGACATATCGCCCCTTATCTTGTATCCATCACGGCAATAAACCAGCTTCGGTCAGCGATACTTTAGGGGGCGTCGCTGTAGTCGAGGTAAATCAACGTTACCGAGCACAAGTATTTAATCGGGGGATTAAAGAATGTTTTTTGGGGGAAGCTAAAGGAGCTATTTAATAATGTTTCCCAAAATTTCTGCAGCTAATATTATGCCATCTGACGGCTTTGCAGGTACGCTTGTTGGGCGTGCGTGGTTTCCCGGCCTTAATCCCGGCCCTTGTGTGGTTGTTATCCGTGAAGACGGCGTTCATAACATTTCCGGCACAATACCAACAATGTCAGAATTGCTTAACAAGAAGCAGCCAATTGCTTCTGCCATCAAGGCAACCAGAAACTGCGTTAACCTTGGCAGCGTTGATGAGCTTCTTGCCAATTCCAGCCCCGATACCCACGACCCGTTAAAGCCATACTTCCTTACACCGATTGACCTGCAGGCGGTAAAGGCTTGTGGTATGACATATGCCAAAAGCATATTGCTGCGCGTTATTGAAGAGCACGCAAAAGGCGATCCTAAAAAAGAAGAAGAAATTCGCAAAACCCTTGAAGGTAAAATCGGCGGCGAAATCGCAACCGTTGAGCCCGGCTCGGAAGAAGCCAAAGACCTTAAACAAGCGCTTATCGGTATGGGCCTTTGGTCGCAATACCTAGAAGCGGGCATCGGCCCATACGTTGAGGTATTTACCAAAGCCCAACCGCTTTCTTCTGTCGGCCATGGTTCGGAAATTGGCATTCATTCAGAATCCAGGTGGAGCCATTCAGAACCAGAAGCGGTAATCATTGCAAACGCCGAAGGCCGCCCGGTTGGTGCTGCCCTTGGCAATGACGTCAACCTGCACGATGTTGAAGAGCTTGGTTCGCTTTACCGCACCCGCGCTAAAGATAACAATGGTTCATGTGCGATTGGCCCGTTTATCCGTCTATTTGACAACACTTTTTCGCTCGAAGATACGGAAAACATGTCTATCACCATCACCATTGAACGCGAAGACGGCTTCATGGTAACCGAAACATTCTCTACCGCGGAAATGACCCGCGAAATGAGCGAGCTTGTCGGCCAAACCCTTAACCGCAACCATCAATATCCTGATGGCTTGGCGTTGTTTACCGGTACCATGTATTTCCCGGCGCACGCATCGGCTGGTTCGGGTGAACGCTTTACCCACAAAGTTGGCGATGTTGTCACAATTTCTTCACCCCAACTGGGCAAGCTGGTTAACCGGGTCAATACTTCAGATAAGCTTCCGCCATGGAATTTTGGTATTGCCGATTTGATGAACAATCTGGCCCATCGCCACCTGTTTTAGTTCAGAAAAATAATTACACTTTTTTAAATAAAGCCTGTCACAGCCGATTTTGGCGGACAGGCTTTATTTATTGGTGGGGTTTTGCCACCTATTGGCGCATTTATGCTGGAAGCGGGCGTGATTAGCCTGATATAGTGAATCCAACAAGGGCAAAGCCTTTACAATTTAATGGGGACAATATGGTTGAAATATCCTTGAGGGCAAAATCAGCATTTGCCGTTCTTGCTTTTGTTTTGGTTGTTTTATTCATGCCTGACAGCGCGCCCGCGCAAAGCAGGGAAAATAATTTTGTAACCATCGGTACCGGAAGCGTTACAGGGGTTTATTACCCGGCGGGTGGTTCTATTTGTTACTTGCTCAACCGTGAACGTGCAAGACACGCAATTCGTTGTTCGGTTGAAAGTTCATCCGGTTCGGTTGAAAACATTAAAAATATACTTTCCGGCGATATCGATTTTGGCATTGTCCAATCAGATACCCAGTACCAGGCGGTAAACGGCCTTTCTGGTTTTGCTGCATCTGGGCCAAATGATCAACTGCGCTCGGTCATGTCGCTTTATTATGAATCATTCACCCTTGTTGCGCGCACCGACAGTAATATTAAATCGCTGTCAGATCTTCCGGGCAAACGGGTAAATATCGGCAACATTGGCTCGGGCCAGCGCGGCACAATGGAAATAGTTATGCAGGCAATGGGCTGGGGCAAAGATACTTTTGCCGAAACCCATGAATTAAAGGCATCCGATCAATCGCGCGCTCTTTGCGATGGAACAATTGATGCAATGGTCTATATGGTTGGTCATCCCAACGCATCCATCAAAGAAGCAACCGCGCTTTGCGATAGTGTTTTGGTTGATGTCGGCGGGCCGGAAATATCAAGGCTGGTTAACGAAAACGAATATTATTCACCAGTTTCCATGCCGGGCGGTATGTACCGTGGAACCGCCGGGGAAACCAACACGTTTGGTGTTGGTGCCACACTGGTTGCAAATTATAACGCAAGCGAAGAAGTGGTTTATGAACTAACCAAGGCGGTTTTTGAAAACATTGAAATATTTCGCGAACTGCACCCGGCATTTTCCACCGTTGATATAAAAAAAATGACAAGCGAGGGTCTTAGCGCGCCACTACACCCGGGCGCATTGAAATATTATCGGGAAAAAGGTTTTCTTAAATAATTACCCACCGGGGCAATTATACCGATTGTGCACCGTAATATAGCGTTACCGTGTGTTTTGCTTCGGCAAAGAACAGCCAGCGCTCAACCGCAACACCCAGCCACGATGATAGCATTGCAACAACAGCAGCAATAATAGCAACCGGCCCACTGGTAAAATAAACCCCAACACTAAGCACTAACGGCAATGCAAAAAGGGTTATATGCGAAATGGCTCTTAATTTTTCTGCGTGTTTGCGCGCGACCACATAACCCATTTCTTTCATTAGGTAATTAGCCGAATTATGCGGCGGGTCAAGCGGGGTTATTTTGGCACCGTCAACCGCAATGGCTGAGCTTGGCGTTGCCAGGCTTTTGTGGGTGGCGATGTATTGCCAGTAAACATATTTAAGAACCCAGGCTACGGCGATTGAAAGTATGACCGTTCCTTGTATGACGCGGTTGCCATGATCAAATATCATAACGATGGCACCCAGCATCAACGCACCGGTCATGATGCTAAGCATCAGATAGCCCGGAAGGGTCCAAAAATTAGCCCACTGAAAAATAGTCACGAGCGAGCGGTAAATCATTGATGTGGCAACAACCGTAAGCCACGCAAGAATGGCGGCGATAATTCCCATTACCCCCCAAAACCCGCTTGTCGTTTCAAAAAACACCCAACCGATTGCCAGCAGGCCGGCAGGAATAAATGTCAACACCGCCAACACGCCTTCGCGTGCAAGCCAGCTTGAGCGCCACTGGGTCAGTGCCCGCCATGCCCGTTCGGGGTGGCCAAGATGAAAAGTTGACGAAAGAAGCCCGACCCCAATAAAGCCAAGAGCAACCGCCAATCCGGTAAGCCCAAACCAACGTTCAGATGGAATAATTCCCGCCGCACCAAATATACCCAATAATGCCAAAAGCCCGTAACCGGCGCCTGACGTTGTGGTGAAGAAAATAACTGAAAAAGCAGGATGCATAATTTATCTCTTTTAATTTAACGCGACAGCATATTGTCAACCCACGAAAGAAATCCTCTGCGTGGGCTAACTGCTTCTAGTTTGTTTTCGGCGCCTATATCATTGCCGTCAACCCTTCTGGCGCGTGGCGGCAGGTAAGAATTGGTTGGTTTGTAACCAAGTTCAGGCATTAATGGTCTGCCGGCACGGTTTGCTACCAATTTTGATACATCTGAATCCGGATCCGCCAAATCACCAAAGTGGCGCGCACCGGCAGGGCAGGTCAGCACGCATGCCGGTTTGCGATCTTCCGGGTCAAGGGTTTCGTTATAAATGCGGTCAATGCAAAGGGTGCATTTTTTCATCACCCCTTCATCTTCGTCATATTCACGCGCACCATAAGGGCAGGCCCAGCTACAAAGTTTGCAACCGATACATTTATTGGTATTGACCAAAACAATACCGTCTTCAACGCGTTTGTAGCTGGCACCGGTTGGGCAAACGGTTACGCAAGCCGCATTTTCACAATGCAGGCATGAACGAGGGAAGTTAACGGTTAGGCCAGGGTTGGTTTTGCCGCGCTTTACCTCAAACGAATGAACCCGGTTGAACCACACCCCATCGGGGTCTTTGGCATAAGGGTTTTTATCGGTCAACGGTGCCATGTGGCCACCGGTATTCCACTGCTTGCAGTTGGTCGCGCAAGCGTGGCAACCGACGCAGGTATCAAGATCAATGACCAGACCAAGTTTTTTATTGGTTGCATGGGGCAGGGATGTCATTTTTTCCCTCCCTTTTTGTGGGTTTTAAATTCAGCGCCATAACGAAGTATTTTCGGTTTTTTCGGCATATGCGGTGGTTTTTTGGTGGCCTTGAACTGCGGGAAAGTTTCACCCGCTTCATCGGGGGATGCTTTTTCAATTTTTACCCTAAGGTCAAACCACGCGGCCTGCCCGGTAATGGGGTCAGAGTTGGAATAACGATAGCCATCACCCCTGGGCGGCAACAATTCGCTGATAACATGGTTTAACAAAAAACCTTTTTTGCTTTCGGGTGCATCTTTGTCCAAATTCCACGCGCCTGAGCGTTTGCCGATGGCGTTCCATGTCCAGACCGTGTTGGGGTTAACCCCATCCATCAGTTTTACCTGCACCTTGATGCGGTTATACGGGCTTATTACCCAAACCCAATCTTCATCAACTATACCTTGTTTGGCTGCGGTTTCGCGGTTGATGTAAAGATAGTTCATGTTGGTGATTTGCCTTAACCACGCATTTTGCGAACCCCATGAATGATACATGTGCATCGGGCGTTGGGTTAGGGCGTGTAATGGATACTCATCCAAATCGGTCATGGTTTCTTCTAGCGGCTGATACCAGATGGGCAACGGATCAAAATATGTTTTTATCCGTTCGCGGTCTTTTTCCGGCGGTTGGTGTGCGCCGTGGCCTTCGCCCGCCAATTTGAATGACTGCAAAATTTCCGAATACATATGAAAAACAATCTGGGTTTTGGTTACAACGCAACCTAATTCATGCGCCCATTCAAGGTAACCACGGTTAGCCATCTTGTAATATGTATGTTCGGGCAAAAATTCATGATGCCAGAAGCTTTGGTTTTCAAGATATTTTTCCAATTGATCAGGGTTGGCGGGACCGCGGCAATCCATATGGTCGCCGTCTTCGTCTTCCAAGCGCCATCCGGCCAGCAAGCCAACACCGGGTTGGCGTTCATGGTTGGCAATATAATCGGGGTAGCCGCCGGGATATTTGGGCGAACCGTCATCGTTGACCAATCCCGGCAGGCCAAGCCTTGCGCCGATATCCAGCAATACGCCCTGGAACCCGCGAACATCGCGGTCGGGTTCAACGATGGGGTAACGAATGGCATCGGCCGCCGAATGGGGTGACGAAATTGGTCTATCCAACAACGAAATGCAATCAAAGCGTTCCAGATATGTGGTGTCGGGTAGTATCAGGTCGGCATAAGCAACCATTTCCGAATAATAGGCATCGGAATAAATTATGTTGGGTATTTTGTATTCGCCGTTTTCATCTTTGTCGGTCAGCATTTCGATGACCTTTGATGTGTTCATCGACGAATTCCAGCTCATGTTTGCCATGAACAACAAAAGGGTATCAATTTTATATGGATCACCTTTCCATGCGTTATGAATAACCATGTGCATTAAGCCGTGGCTGGCCAGCGGGTGTTCCCATGTATAGGCCTTGTCAATTCGCACTGCCGAGCCATCTTCTTTTAATAACAAATCAGCAGGTTCGGTGGGAAAGCCCAACGCCATACCGGGCAAGTGGGTACCGGGTTTGATATGGTCAACCTTGCCGGTTGGTTTGTTGGTCGGCGGGATTGGTTTAGGAAACGGTGCCTTGATGCGAAAACCACCCGGCACTTCAACCGAACCTAACAGCATTTGCAACAAATGGATTGCCCGGCAGGTATGAAAACCGTTTGAATGGGCCGAAATACCACGCATGGCGTGGAACGATACCGGGCGGCCAATCATTCTATCTTGTTTGCGCCCGGCCCAATCTACCCATTTAATATCAAGAACGATTTCTTCTTCAAACGCGACATGGGCAAGCTCTGCCGCAATACGTTTGATATCATCTGCTTTTAACCCACAGGTTTCGGCAACGGCGGCGGGTGCGTATTTTTCATCCAAATAGCGCTCGGCCATAATTTGAAAACTAGGAACCGCGGTGCGGCCATCGGCCAGTTTGTATTCGCCTTTAAGTGCTGGCGTGGTGGTAATATCGGTTGATGGTTTTAATGCTTCGTCTTTGGTGCTCCACACTAAAGGGTCGCCATTTTCATCACGGGCAAACATGCCGTGGTCATCTGCGCCTTGGTCTTGGATTACCAGCCATGGGGCATTGGTGTAGCGCACCAGATACTGTTGATCGACTTTGCCGGCTTTTAGCAATTCATGCATTAGGGCCATAATAAACAGGCCATCGGTTCCGGGGCGGATACCGACCCATTCATCGGCAATGGCCGAATAACCGGTGCGGATAGGGTTGACCGAAATAAATTTCGCGCCGCGTTTTTTAAGTTTTCCAAGACCTATTTTTATGGGGTTGCTATCATGGTCTTCGGCCATGCCGAACATCATGAAATATTTTGTTAAGCCCCAGTCCGGTTCGCCGAATTCCCAGAATGCACCGCCAATGGTGTAAAGCCCGGCGGCTGCCATGTTGACCGAACAAAAACCACCGTGCGCGGCATAATTTGGCGTACCAAACATTGATGCCCACCACCCGGTGGTGGCTTGGGATTGGTCGCGCCCGGTAAAAAACGCTAATTTTGACGGGTCTTCTGCACGAATTTTTTTAAGCCTGCTTGTGGCTATTTCCAGCGCTTCTTCCCATTCGATTTCTTCAAATTCACCCGAACCGCGTTCGCCCACACGTTTTAGCGGTTTTGAAAGCCGCGCCGGGGAATAATGCTGCATGATGCCGCTCGAACCCTTGCCGCACAGCACGCCTTTGTTGATGGGGTGGTTATTGTTGCCCTGAATATAGCGAACTTTGCCGTCTTTTAGGTAAACCCTAATGCCGCAACGGCACGCACACATATAACATGTGGTGTACTTGACCTCGTCACCCAATGACGGGGAAAGATCGACGTTGTCTTCTTCGGCGTGGGCATCCCTGAATTTAAACCCGGGCGTTTGCTCGACGGTCATTAATAATGTCTCCACGAAGGCCCTTAAATTAGTGCCCTTCGGTGTAAAGCCTGCTGGCCCACCAATGTATGATTGCGGCCTGTTTTGGTCGGTTTATCTAAGACCGGGTTATATCCCGGTTCTGGGCTTTTAGGGGAATCTTCAGAAGCGCTGCCCCCCGATTTTGGTATTTGTATAATAAAATTATTATATAAGTGAAAGCTAAAATTGCTCAAAACCGCTAAAAAAAGCCATTTTTTAACAAATATTCCAAGGTTTGTAGCAATTTCAAACAGATGGGAAAATCTCCGCCAAGGGCGGTTGGCTGGTTATTCGTTATTTGGCGTCAGTGCTTGCAAATTATCCCTATTGCGATTGCTTGAATCCGGTGATTAACATTTTGCCCATGAACAATGCGGACACCGCCCACGAAGACGAATATTCAGACACCCTAATCGAATTCTTGCAGATGATATGGGGTGACGGCTTCCTTTCGCCCGGCGGACCCGAAGCCGCGCGCGCCATAGTAAGCGGATTGGACCTTGCCGATAAGCTGGTGCTTGATATCGGGTGTGGCATTGGCGGGTTTGATACGCTGTTAGCCGAAGAATTTGGCGCCCAAGTCGTTGGCATAGACATTGAACCGGGTCTTATATATCGCGCCGTTGATAGGGTGCGCGCAAAAGGTATGGACCAGCGCGTTAAATGCAGTTTGGTTAAACCCGGACCATTGGAATTTGCCGATAACACATTTGACGTTGTGTTCGGCAAAGACAGTTGGATTCACATTGCCGATAAACGCGCATTTTTTGCCGAGGTATTTCGTGTGTTAAAACCGGGCGGTGTTCTTGCCGCCGCCGATTGGATGTGTGGACCACAACCGTTTAGCCCCGATATGGAATATTTCTTCAAAATCGAAGGCCTGACATACCACATGGATACACCGGAACATTACGGGCAAATTTTGCAAAACACCGGGTTTGTGGATGTGACCTTAACCGACATAACCGACACAAACCGCGAACTGGCCCACAAAGAATACGAATCAATGATGTCTCGGCTAAAACCGGCAATGATTGCGGCATTGGGAAAAGAAAAACAGGAATACTTTGTCGAAGATTGGCGTGCGTTGACCGTTGTTTTAGATAAGGGGGAATTGCGCCCCGGAAGGTTTCGCGCCACAAAACCGCTGGACGTGAATAGGGGCGCGAATTAAATAAAACGCGCCCCTATCCTTATCAAGCTTCAATAAATATTTTAGTCGGCATTGATTTGCAGTTTGTCTTCTGCGGTCAATACAACTAGGTCACCTTTTTCGGCCTGAACCGATGTTCCCTCTGCTTCAGTGCCGTTTTCCATGCTGATCGTGCAGCCTTCGCATACATCCAGAACTTCGCCTTTGGCTGCTACATCAACCATGGCTGTGGTTCCATCTGCCATTGTAATGCTAAGGGTGTGCGCATTTTCGCTATGGCTTATAATATCGGTTGCGCCTGCCGAAACTGACAACAACGCAATAGTGGTTGCAACTGAAAGTGTGGTTGCGAAACGCATTTTTTTTATTCTCCTTGAAAAAAGTAACGTTCATGGCGCGGATGTTGCTCTTAGATTATTTATTTTGCAAGTGAGATTTATAAAATTATTTTTTATATTTTTGTTTGGTAAATATTTTTTCTATTGATCATCAGGCAAAAAAATACGCCACGCAAACACGCAATTTGCGTGGCGTTTTTTAGCGTTACAAGACCTACAGGAGCTGTGGTTCAGTCGCCGTAAATTTCTAGCTTATCTTTTTCGGTAAGAAATATGATGTCGCCTTTGCCGGCTTCTACCAATGTTCCATCTTCGGCCTTGCCATCAGGAAGGCTGATCGTGCAGCCTTCGCATATGCTTCTGATATCGCCCTTGGCGGCAATCTGTATGGTTTTGCTGCCTTCATTTGTTGTTATGGTTAGCGCGTGTTCATTTTCGCTCTGGCTTAGCAGGTCGGTTGCGCTTGCCGAAACTGACAACAACGCAATAGTGGTTGCAACTGAAAGTGTGGTTGCGAAACGCATTTTTTTATTCTCCTTGAAAAAAGTAACGTCCACGGCCGGGATGTTGCGCTTGGGCAAAACCTTCTTCAATGGAATTATTTTTTAAAAATTATCTGCAAACATTGGTTGGGGGGTCGCAAGACAACTTTTCCCTATATCGCCAATCTACGGATTGAGGGCAAAAAAATTAAAACCCACCACTAATTGGTCAATCTAATTATTTATTTAAGGGAGGTGGCGCGCAAACCCGATTAAAACATGTCTTTCATCAGGTCTAATTGCCACGCCATGTCTTCGTCGCTAATGGCATAGCCGTTTCCTTCGGGTTTGATTGTTTCGCTGGGTGCAATTCGCCCAAGGCGCTTTTGTACCTCAACCGCGTCTTTGGCGGAAATGCCCGCTTTCCAGCAAAGGGCAACCGCCCCTTTGGCGCTGTTGGCCGATAAAATCCCGGCCACGGTTTTTAACGGCAACCCGGAAAGAACCGCCATAACCGCTTTGGCGTATTCGCTCTGGTTTGCTTTAAGCGCGCTTGCGACTGTTGCGGGTTTTAATTTGCCCGCTTTTTTTAAACGCTTGGCTTTTTCCATCGGGGTTTCGGCCTGTTCAACCGCTTCTTCTTCGGCCGCAATATCAAGGCGCAGGGAAACCTCTTCCTTTACCTTTTTGGCGGTTTCGGGGTCTAGGTCTTTGCGTTTTAATAAAGCGCCCACCAGATGTTCGGCAACAAAATCGGCCAACCTAAGGGCAACTGTTTTTGGCAACGATGGGCGCACAACCAATTCTTCGGCCCAGGCATCAACATGGGCGGCCCCTTCGCATATGCGTTCAAGCAATTCATCGGGGATATCGCTACCCGGGTTTGCCAACAGTTCTTTTACCGCGTCAACATCTTCGCTGGCGTAAATTGCTTCCATTACCGCATCGGGCAGGTCGGTGCGTTTTGATATGGCGCTTAGCGATCCCTCTACCGGAATGTGGCTGATAATTTCCATTAAATCGCGCTCGGTCAACACCGGGGAATTTTCTAAAATCGGGCGACAAACAATAAGCTCCATATCACGTGCCAATTTGTTAATAATCTCTGGCGGGGCATCGGCAACATCTTTCAATGTTTCGGCAATTATGGCGCGCACTTTTGTGCATTGGTCATGCGCCAACTTTTCCAACGCCTGATATGTCATGGCGCGAATTTTATCTACCTCGTTTGCACTTAGGCCCGGCGACAGCTTGGCAATTTTTTCTGCCAATTCGCTTCTTACATCATCGCTTTTGTCATCGGTCAAAATAATATCGGCTTGGCGTGGGGTTGTTTGGTTGTTTGCGACTGCCAAGCGCACGTCGGGGTCTATATCTTCGGCTAAAAAATAAAGTATTTCCGGGCTGGCATCGGGGTGGGATGCAACCTCGCGGCGCACGTTTACGTCGTCACTCGAAGCAAGGGTTTTTGCTTCTTCATAACTTAGTTCCTTGCCGGTTCTGAACTTGCCAAGCAAATCGCTGATTTTCATAAAACGCCCCCCCCGCAACTTATAAACCTTTTTGCGCCAATCCCGTTTTTTCCAAATTTATGGCGCAAGGTAATAATAACCCACAAAGGGCTATTTGAAAGGGAACAATAATGCGTTGAAATTAAAGAGGAATGGTGCCGGCTGCAGGAGTTGAACCCGCGACCCCCTGATTACAAATCAGGTGCTCTACCAACTGAGCTAAGCCGGCCCATTAGGGCTTAAAAAACCGCCAAAAACGGCTTTTCGTCCGCACATATAGCCCGATTGGGCAAATGTGGGCAAGGGTGTAACTTTATTTACCTGCATAAGCAAGTCCTCAGTCTTGATAAACAAAACGTTATCCGGCATTAAATCGCTTTAATAATGTGGTCCGGTATTACAAAATGCCAAAATACAACCCGGAACATAGCGGAGCATATATTTAAGTGAATTGGACCAGCGCATTAATAAGGCTTGCCGCCACCATTATGGTGGCTGAATTTTCGGTTGAAT
>JAOULV010000191.1 GCA_029881835.1 Rhodospirillaceae bacterium | reverse complement strand
AGCGCGGTTACGCGGGCCGAACGCTTTGATTTATCCATTGCCGAAAGTTCGCCAAAGCTGGCACCGGGGCCAAGTTCGGCCAATGCAATTTCTTGATCATCGGCAAGAAAATCCATGACCTTTACCTTGCCGCTTATGATGAAATACACATCGGTGGATTCATCATCGCGGTCGACTATTATCTGGTTTTCCTCAAAGTTCAGCCAGCGGCACTTCTTTTCCAGATCGGCAACAATCTCGGGCGGTGCTTCGGTAAGCAGTTCAACCTTTTTCAAGGTGCGAGCGCTTCCGTTTCCATTATCGGTAACTTTTTCGTTCATTCTGTGTGCCAATTATCCTGCAATGATAGTGGGTTAAGTCTTTTTTGTTACCCTAGAGCCATCTTGGCAAAGGGCGGCGTATCATGCAATGGGCAGATTACATTAGCCGTCATTTTGCCTATTTTTCCTTTTTGGTCGAATTATTTTGCACCAAATTCCAGCGATTAGGCATAAGTGCGGAAATCACACGGTGGCGCTTTTTTTCAATATCGGAAAACTTAATTCCCATGGTGGCCTCTTCTCCCTTAATCCAGGCCAAATCCCCATTTAGTGATTTATACTCACCCAATCGGTCAAATATAAGCTGGACCTCAAGATCACCAATTATTTGGGATTTTTCGCCGGCATCTTTCAATCTTAATTTTGCCCCGGTTTCAGACACATCGGAAATAACGCAACTGTATGCTTTTCCCGCCTGACAAACACGCCCACCATAAACAGTTGTTATCCTGACCGCGCCCCGCCTTGAATTTTCCGGCGATACGGTATTTTTTGACTTTTCCGGATTATCGTTTTCGCTCATTGAACCGCCCCGTCAAATCTTTGATAGAAACTGGCGTTGGTCTCAACCTCTTTTTGGTCGAGATCCATCACGGCCAATGATTTTGCTTTTTCCTTATCACCGCTAATCCCATACAAAAGCGCAAGGTTTTGCCTTATCTGTGGGCTTCCCCTGTTAATCATTGCGGCCTGCTCAAGAGTTGAAATTGCCTTTTTTATTCGCCCGGCCTGCGCAAGAGACATAGCCAGATTATTTAACACGACCGGGTTGTCGGGGCTTATGGCAAGGGCTTCTAAAAAGCTTCTTTCTGCCATTTTATAATTTTTCAATGAATCATAGGCAATTCCTTTGGCGGAAAACGCCTGCCAATTATTGCGGTTCGCGGTGATAATATCCCCCAACAGCGCCAATGCCTGATTATACCCGCCCGAAGCTATCAAGGCTTTAGCATGCTCCAGCATTATTTCTTCGTCATCCGGTTGGCGCTTGGATAGTTCTGATAAAACATCTGCAGCGCTTGCGCTCTGGCCGACATAACGCAGGTTGCGCGCCAGGGCTATTGTTATTTCCCTGTCGTGCGGTTTTGCCTGCAACAGGCGGGAATAATAACCAACCGCCGCGTCAAAATTGTTCTTCTTTTCGGCATCGCTTGCGGCCCTTAGCAGGGCTGATTCTATTACCATTTCGTCTTGCTCGGTGACGCTAGAATCACCAGAAGACGCACAGCCGCCAAGAGCTGCCGACAATAAAAATATCAACCCGGCGTTAACTGCGAATAATTTTGCTTTTTGCGCTATCATAAAATTTATTGCCATAAGATTTTGCAATTACCAGCCAATCACCAATCACGTTGCACCCAAGCGTACTGGGCTAATCAATTGAGTTTAAAGCCAAAAGAGAGTTCAGTACAGTATAACGTGCCACCCCGCTAAAGCCAGCAAAGCCATTTTTTCGTCTAAAATGCCAATTTATACTGTAAAATACGTCCCACATAGGCATATATGCTCAGCCTAGCAATATAGGTTAAGATGTTGGCACCATATAACATACGGTAAATAGGCGGTTTTTCACGTGACGGGCATCACTGCAATAAGCAAACTCATTAAGTGATAATGGACCGCTAAATATACAAAATCCCATAATAATAATGATTTCATGTATTTTAACGCATAGACGCAAAATTATAACATTTTACGCTTTGGATAATCGGTGATGAAGAAAATGAAACAATACGGCAACAAAAAAGCACCAACCACGCCCGCCGACCTTAAATGTGGACGCGGCCCGGTGCCCGGCATTGATGTTGCGGGTGGTGTGTTTAAAAAGTTTGCCAACAACGAAAGCGGTGCCATCGCGGTGATGTTTGCGTTGATGTTGCCGGTTATTATGGGGGTTGTGGGTTTAGGTATTGATGCCGGCATGTGGTTCAAAGAACGTCGTTCCATGCAAACCGCAACCGACGCCGCCGCGGTTTCTGCCGCCAGCGAAAGAGCAATTGGTGCCACACACGCAGAAATGGATGCCATTGCCAGAATAGAAGCCGCCAAACACGGCTTTGATGGAACCACAGACACCCTCGCCCTTAATAGCAATTATGTACACGGTGGTGTTGGCGGCCATGTTGAAGTTGTGATTGTTCACCCGCTTAACACTTTTCTTTCGCAGATTATTTCTTCAATCGTTCCCGAATCAACCACCCGCGCTGTTGCCACCACGGTTGGCGGTAACGATGCCTGCTTCTTGTCGTTGGCCGGAACTGGCACCGGGATTGATATAAGCAATGCTTCTGTTGCCATGAACGGTTGCGGGGTGTTTGCAAATTCAACCAGCATCGCAAACCCAAACCAGTCAATCAAGGTATCCATGTCGCCCGGTTCTGGGGACACACTATCGGTTGATTGCCTGTGGTCTGCCGGTGCGGTTGACGGAACCGTCGGCACCGTTAGCACACCAGTTGTCGGTCAAGACATTGTAGTTGCAGATGATTGCAAGGTAATGGAAAGCGTTCCAACGGTTAAAGATCCGTTTGCTGATTTGGCGGTGCCGATATACGGTGGATGCGATATAAACGCCAATATAACCGGTGGAACGCTAACCGGTTCCGGTAACCTGAACACCCCAAAAGTTATTTGCGCCGACATCAAACTAACCGGGGGAACGCTTAATATTGATCCCGGTGTCTATGTGCTTGACGGTGGCAGTATTGATATTTCCGGCAACGCAGCAATGAATGCTACTGGTGTTACGTTTATTCTAGCCAACACCATTAGCGGAACTTATGGTGGCGTTAGCATAACCGGCACCGGGGTAATAAACTGGTCGGCCCCAACCCTTGCCGATTACGCGGCCGCCGCACCAATTGATGGTTCCACAGATAATTACATGGGGGTTGCAAACACCAACTACACAGGCATTGCCCTTTTTCAAAGTGCGCCGACCCCCCCGACGCCTAGCTCAAATTATGATGTAAAGGTTACCGGCACATCAGACGCATCTGTTTCTGGCGCTATTTATGTGCCGAACAATGACGTTAGTTTTGGTGGAACCGCCGGCATAATGCCCAGCAACTGCCTGCAGCTTGTGAGCAACACTCTTACCATCAGTGGGGATGCGGCGATACAGAATGATTGTGCTATATATGGCGGAAACCCTGTGGAATATGGAACGAAACCTGGCCTTGTCGAATAAAACATCCATATTAAAAATCTTTACTGAACGTGCGCGCGTGAAAAAAATGCCGCATTTGGTGCAAAGCTTTGTGCGCGCCGAAAGCGG
>JAOULV010000010.1 GCA_029881835.1 Rhodospirillaceae bacterium | reverse complement strand
ACCGCATCAGCCCTGATCGAGCGTGCGGCTTCTAGTATTGATTGGGGGGTGTCTATATCGGGGTCAAACCTGACCAAAAATATTCTTCGTGATTTGGAATTAAAGCTGATTATGGCGGACGAGGCCCCGGAATAAATTGCGCGAGAAATAGTTTCCGCTTCGCCGTCATCAACCGGGTCTTTTGTCATAATCATAATATCGGACATAGTATCAGACATCGGGCGCGTACTCCCCTTTGCTATCTTCAATTTCAATAACCCATAAATCAGGGTCAATATTTAGCTCACGCTTAATATAATCATCTGAATTGCGCTCTGCTTCAATATGCTGTTGTGCATTTTCTGCCCCACCACCGGCAACAGACATCCAAACCCTTTCCCCATCGCCATC
Source organism: Rhodospirillaceae bacterium (assembly GCA_029881835.1). Classification (GTDB taxonomy): domain Bacteria; phylum Pseudomonadota; class Alphaproteobacteria; order Rhodospirillales; family Magnetovibrionaceae; genus DAOVVL01. Next base: position 13,864 of record JAOULV010000010.1, on the reverse strand, counting down.
AAGAACGCGGGCCAGAACCTCGCAACCCTGACCCATTTTATTTATTTTTATTAAAACCCCGCCAGCATCATTATCGCCACGTTTTATTATTGCGGCGGGAATCGTTTTTTGATCACAAATACGAAGTTGCGCCGAAATCCATATTCCGGTTTTAAGCCTTGGGCCCGACAACTAATAATCATCCCCGCTGTCGCGCCGTCCAATTGTTAGGTCGCGATTTATATGAACACACATCAACAAACCAAACCCAAACAAAATTGTAAGCATGGCGGTTCCGCCATATGAAACCAACGGCAAAGGCACACCAACCACCGGAACCAGGCCCATAACCATCGCAATGTTGATAAATATATAAAGGAAAAATGTTATTGTAACCCCCATTCCCAGCAGGCGGCCAAAATGGTTACGACTGGAAAGGGAAATGGAAAAACCGTAAAACAAAATAATAATATAAAGAGCCAAAAGGGCTAAGCCGCCAACAAGGCCAAATTCTTCGGCCAGCATGGTAAAAATAAAATCGGTTTGTTTTTCAGGCAAAAAGTTAAGGTGGCCTTGGGTCCCCATCAAGTACCCCTTGCCAAACACCCCGCCGGAACCAAGTGCGATCTTGGACTGGATGATATGATAACCAGAACCAAGGGTATCACTTTCGGGGTTAATGAAGGTCATAATTCGTGCGCGCTGATAATCGCGCAAAACATAAAACCATGCGACTGGCGCACTGGCGAGACCTATTACACCGACTAGGGCAAATTTCCACATTTTAACCCCAGCGGCAAAAAATATTCCGATGCTTGCCATTACAACCATTAGCGTGGTGCCAAGATCTGGCTGGCGCAAAATCAAAAAAGCCGGCACCGCGACAATCAACAGTGGCGGTACAAGCAATGATGGCCGTTCGATCTCTTCTATGCTTATGCCGTGAAAATATCTTGCTAAAGCTAGCACCACTGCGACCTTCATCAATTCAGACGGTTGTATGTTAAATACCCCAAGGCTTATCCAGCGCTGCGCCCCCATGCCGACAAACCCGGCTATTTCCACTGCTACCAATAAGGCCAAGACGATAAAGTAGACAACGTAAGCATAGCGAAGCCACAGCCTTATATCGGTAACCGCGATAATCGCCATTCCGCCAATGCCCAATGCAAACCGCACAATCTGGCGTGACGCCCATGGATCAAGGTTTCCACCCGCAGCGGAATAAAGCATTGCAAAACCAACAGACGCCGTCACGCAAAGCAAGATAATGAAAAGCCAATGCATATGAGCCAGCTTTTCCCTGAGCGTCATTTGCGATTGGACGAAGGAATTATTATGTAACATCTTCTTCCTTCCTTTTTGTTTTTGCCTCTCGCTCTGACGGGGCCGGGGTGCTTAACGCAAGCTTTTGCGCTTCTAATAAAATGTCGCGTGCCAACGGTGCGGCGGCACCCGAACCGCTTCCGCCATGTTCAACCACAACGGAAACTGCAAATCTGGGGTTTGCGACCGGGCCGAAACCAACAAACAGTGCGTGGTCACGTTCTTTCCACGGCAGGTCTTCATTTTTAATTACGCCGGTTTCTCGTTCTGATTTGGTTATCCGGCGCACCTGAACGGTACCGGTTTTGCCCGCCATTTCCATTCCGGTTTCATGTATGCGCGCCCTAGATGCGGTTCCCTTTGGCCCATTAACAACATTGTTCATGCCGTTTGTAACAATCTGAAGATGTTCCGGTATAAGCCCGATTGATTCCATAGCCGGCTTTTCATTAGCGCCATCTTCGGTAACCAATCGGGGTGAAACATTGAAACCGCCATTAGCAATTCGCGCAGTCATAATTGCAAGCTGCAGTGGAGTCACCAAAATATATCCTTGGCCAATTCCCGATATCATGGTTTCACCCATTTGCCATGGTTCATTAAATGTTTTTGCTTTCCATTTTCTGGTTGGCATAAGACCATCGCGCTCGCCGGGAAGGCCAAGATCAAGGGTCTTTCCCATCCCGAGCCTTTCTGCCATTGCCGAAACCCTGTCAATTCCGGTTCGTCTTGCGGCTTCGTAAAAATAAACGTCACACGATTGCTCTATCGCTTGTTCCATGTTTACCGAACCGTGACCACCACGTTTCCAGCAATGAAATTCTGCGTTGCCCATTTTTACCGAGCCCGAACAGTGAACCTTTGTTTCCGGTGTAATGGCGCCTTTTTCAAGCGCAGCCAAACCAACCGCCATCTTGAAAGTTGATCCCGGCGCGTACTGCCCGGATATGGCTTTATTGGTAAGTGGGGACTTTTCGTTGTGAACCAATGCTTCCCACTGCGCCTGCTCAAGACCCTTGTTAAACATGTTTGGGTCAAACGAAGGGCTTGAAACCATGGCCAATACATCACCGGAATGAACATCAACCACAACCACAGATGCGCTTTCATCACCCAATAGCTTGGCAATAAAGCGCTGTAAATCCAGATTTATGGTAAGGCGCACTTCATTGCCGACTTGGCCTTCTTGGCGGGCAAGTTCGCGAATTACACGGCCTAAGGCATTTACCTCAACCTGTGAACTGCCGCCTTGGCCGCGCAATTGCATATCATATACTTTTTCTACGCCTGCCTTGCCAATACGAAAGCCCGGAAGCTCAAGCAACGGGTCGCCGGAAATTTCTTTTTCCGAAACGGCGGCAACGTATCCCAATACATGGGCAATTTCTGAACCATAAATATAATTACGGCTTTGCCCGACATCAATTAACACGCCCGGAAGGTCAGGGGCATTGACCTCAATCCTGGCGACATCACCCCAATTTAGATTTTCGCGAACGGTTATGGGAACAAATGCGCGCCTGCGTTTGGCTTCTCGTAAAATCCTGCGCCAGTCTTTGTCGCCCAGCGGGATAATTTTTGAAAGAAGGCCAAGGGTAACCGCCAAATCACCGGACTGTTCAGGTATTACAACGGCGCGGTAATTTTGTTGGTTATCGGCCATGGCGCGACCGAAACGATCAACTATTCGTCCGCGTGGTGGCGCCAATAACCTAAAGTTTATTCTATTTTCTTCGGCTAATGTCTTGTAACGGCTTGATTCAACCACCTGTAGGTAATACATCCGCCCGACCAGCGCAGAAAGCAATAATGCCTTACCGCCGCCCAGCATCGCCGCGCGACGGGAAAAAAGTTTATGCCTTTCTGAATCCCTATGCATTTTATTCCTGCGGTAATATCTTTTGCTGCCATATCATCAACAGCCAAGTCAAAATTGGGAATGCCCCCAGTGTTACCAAATATTGAAATAAAACACCCAGCAGCCCGGTTGATTGGCCAAAGAAAATAGAAACCAGCACCCACGTCATTATGAAAGCCGCGCCCGAAACCATGGAAAACCCTATCCACACAACGGCAAATGATTTTCCGGTAAAAAATACTTGCTGGCTTAAAACGACCAAATGAACGGCAAGAAATACTAATGATGAAACGCCAAACGGTGTTCCGACCAAGGCATCTTGCAAAATACCCAGCACAAAAACGGCCCACGCCGGTAGCAAATCAGGGCGATAGATAGACCAATGATATACCGCCATGAGCGGAAGCACCGGCGCAATGTATGCAAATTCGGGGATTCTGGTTGGTATTGCGCTAATCACAATCAAAAACGCAGTAAGGATAAACGGCGTTAAGCTGCGTGCAATTAAATCGATGGGTTGTAAAATTCCAGATTTCATTATTTATTTATCCCGGCGCCTTCTGCTGCAGAATCTGCATCCAATATACCCTTCAGGCCGTAATCAACAATTCGCACAAATTCAATTCTTTCGCGTTGCACGAACGGTTGCAGGAATATTCCTTTTTCATCGACCGACGTCACGATACCGATTTGAATTCCCGGCGGAAACGCCCCGCCATGACCAGATGTAACCACCCTATCGCCAGGAGAAACAGTTGCGCCCGGCGGCAGATGAATTAATTTTGGTCTTTCCGAGTTATCACCAGCCATTATTGCGCGTGTTCTGGTAGATTCAATTACAACTGGGATTCTGGAGTTAAGGTCAGTTATCAACAAAATACGTGCCGACCTGCTGCCAACACCCTGCACCCGACCGACCAGCCCTTCGTTGGTAATTACGGCATTGCCTTTTGTTACGCCATTGCGTGAACCGGCGCTTGCCAAAATACTGCGAACAAACGAACCACCGGTATCAGCAATTATGCTAGCGGTTACAAAGCCAGGCTCGGCCCCGGGGGCAAAATTTAGCAAACCCTTTAATTGCCTGTTTTCTATTTCAAGCTTTCGTGCGGCAGATTGCCATTGCAACAGGCGTTCATTTTCACTGCGCAGGTTTTCGTTTTCGTTTCTTATTTCTGAAATTGTTCCTATTTCGGAAATAACTTTTTCGGTGCTGGAAATTGGGCGCGCCAGCGTTTCAAGGATCGGGGTAGCAACATCAGAAATACTGCTGCGCGCGCCTTCCATCATTTCTGGGTTGGCCTTTCCAACAACCAACATTGCCAAGGACGCGCCAATTAAAATCACATTCATTATGCGATCGCCCACATCGTTCCCCGAATGGGGCGTGGTTGCATGTATGGTTCTAATTCTGTCTGTCATATGTTCCCCCCGCCCAAATGGGAAAATTCCCAGCGCCACCTCAAGTGGCCACATGCGGGTATCGCGGCAAATACTATGCCGGGCCAAAGTTAATATAAATTAACCGGGGAAAAATGCAATGATTGTCGGCAGTTACGACAATAACGGGCATATAGCCAAGCTCAATACATTGTGGTCAGTACGTTTCTGAGCTTTTTCATTTCTTCCAAGGCGCGCCCGGTTCCCATAACAACGCAAGAAAGCGGGTCATCGCCAATGGAAACAGGAAGTCCTGTGGCATGCCTGAGAACATAATCAATGTTGCCCAAAAGCGCTCCGCCACCGGTCAACACGATGCCTTTATCAACAATATCTGCCGCCAGTTCAGGTGCGGTATGTTCCAGCGCAACCTTGACCGCCTCGATAATTGCGCCAACAGGTTCGGCCAAACTTTCGGCAATTTGCCGTTCAGAAATAATGAGCTCTTTGGGAACCCCGTTCATAAGGTCGCGACCTTTAATTTCCATGGTGCGGCCATCACCTTCTTCCGGTGGGCAGGCAGAACCAATTGTTTCTTTGATGCGTGCGGCTGATGCTTCGCCAACCAACAAGTTATGATTGCGACGAATATAAGCAATAATTGCTTCATCCATTTTATCGCCACCAACGCGGACCGAACGGGCATAAACAATACCGCCAAGCGAAAGAACCGCAACCTCGGTCGTGCCGCCACCAATATCAACAACCATTGAACCGGTTGGCTCGGTAACTGGAAGACCGGCACCGATTGCGGCGGCCATGGGTTCTTCAATTAAAAATACCTTGCGCGCACCTGCGCTTTCACACGATTCCTGAATGGCACGGCGTTCGACCGCGGTTGAACCAGATGGAACGCAAACCACAACCATCGGGCTTGCAAAACTGCGTCGATTGTGAACTTTGCGAATAAAATATTTTATCATTTCTTCGGCAACTTCGAAGTCAGCGATAACGCCATCACGCAACGGCCTAATCGCCTGAATGTCGCCCGGCGTTCTGCCCAGCATTTGTTTAGCTTCGTTACCAACAGCTAACACCTGCTTTTTGCCTTTGTGTTCAGTTATTGCAACCACCGAAGGTTCGTTCAGCACAATTCCTTTGCCCCTGACATAAACAAGGGTGTTGGCGGTGCCTAAATCAATGGCCATGTCTGCAGAAAGAAAACCGAAAAGTGACGAAAACATTACTTAATATCCACCAGTTACATTATTTCCGTTAAGGCCAATATGTCTAAAAATAAGGACCCAAGTTTACTATCCCGTTAAGGGGACGTGCCGGATTTAAGCGAATCCGACACGTCCTTTATACAGGCCCAAGCCAGACAATTACAAGCGTGGCAATTGCTAGGCCGAAAGCTGGGAAGGTGCCGATTTTTCACGCTTAACCAGCAATTTATTGAGCGCATTGATATATGCCTTGACGCTGGCGACCATGGTATCGGTGTCAGCCGCCTGACCATTAACAGTACGGCCATTTTCTTCCAGCCTAACTGTCACTTCTGCCTGGGCGTCGGTTCCGCCTGTTACCGCATGAACCTGATAAAGCTGCAGGCGGGCTTCATGGGGAAACAGCTGTTTGACCGCGTTAAAGGCGGCATCAACCGGGCCGTCACCCGTCGATTTACAGGATTTGACCTCGCCATCTATGCTTATTTCCAACCCGGCCTCGGGCGGGTTGTGGGCGGTTCCGCATAAAATCTCCAACGAAACCATGGAAATACGGTCATTGGCGCGCAGAACCTCGTCATCAACTAGGGCCATGATATCTTCGTCAAAGACCTCTTTTTTCTTGTCGGCCAAATCCTTGAACCGCTTGAAGGCATCTTCAACCGCATTATCGCCCAAATCATACCCCAGATCGGCCAGCTTATCCTTGAACGCATGGCGACCGGAATGCTTGCCCAAAACCAGCTTGGATTTGTTTAAGCCCACCGATTCAGGCGTCATAATTTCATAGGTTCCGGCATGTTTTAACATTCCGTCCTGATGAATGCCGCTTTCATGGGCAAAGGCGTTTTTTCCGACAATCGCTTTGTTGGGTTGCACGGTAAAACCAGTAATGGTCGAAACAAGGCGCGATGCCTTGGTTATGTTTTCGGTTTGAATTCCGGTTGAAAACGGCATTAAATCTTGGCGGGTACGAAGCGCCATTACGACCTCTTCCATGGCGGCATTGCCGGCACGTTCGCCAAGGCCGTTTATGGTGCATTCCACCTGCCTGGCGCCGACGCTTACCGCGGCCAGCGAATTGGCAACCGCAAGCCCCAAATCGTTATGGCAATGCACCGAAATAATCGCCTTATCAATATTGGGAACATTATTAAACAGGTGTTTGATTAAATCGGAAAATTCAGACGGAATTGCATAGCCAACGGTATCTGGAATGTTGATGGTTCCGGCACCTGCGTTAATTGCCGCTTCCACGCAACGACACAAGAAATCACGTTCGGTGCGCGAACCGTCTTCGGCCGACCATTCAACATCGTCGGTAAAGTTGCGCGCCAGCGTTACGCTTTCGCTTACTTTTTCCAAAACCCGTTCCGGTTCCATCTGCAATTTGTATTTCATGTGCAGTGGCGAGGTGGAAATAAATGTATGAATGCGCGAACGCTCAGCCGGTTTGATGGCATCGGCGCAACGTTCAATGTCACCACGGGTGGCGCGCGCTAGGCCACACACGGTTGAATTTTTTACAACCTTGGCAATTTCATTTACCGCTTCAAAATCACCGTCCGAGGCAATGGGAAAACCGGCTTCGATTACATCGACGCCCATTTCTTCGAGCACCAATGCGATGCGCAACTTTTCATCCAAATTCATGGACGCGCCCGGCGATTGCTCGCCATCACGCAAGGTCGTATCAAAAATTATTATTCTATTTTTATCTGCGTTTTTCATTTAATCAGGTCCTTGTAACTGCTTGTCTGGGACGTGCCGTAATAGACACGAAAAGGGTTTAGTTTTCCTTTTCCCCTGAACGTCACCAGCCGAACAAAACGTGGCCGTAGGCGTCAGGGGCTCCTAAGCAGAAGGTCCCTAGCAGTAAGAAGCAAAAGTGAAAGTGCGCCAAGCAAAGCCCATGCGCCAACAGCCAATGACCCGGTTTGGGTAGCGGCTCTGGCTTTGGCTATAGCCCTGTTTTTTTGCGCATTTACGGTCATTTCTGACCCTTTCGTATAATTTGGAGCCTCTGAAGACCCCACTTGCCCTACCATAAAGCCAGTCTAAACTGGCTTTTGTCAAATGTTTTTGGGGGGTTTTGCCGAATATAACACACAAAAAAAATGTATAGTTTGCCTCAAGGTATAATTTTGGCTTACATTCCCCCCAAACATTATTGAAAAAAGCGACAATAAATAAAGGAAATTCCCATGAGCGAAGTATTGGACAGGGCTTTCAAGGCGCTAAAAACATTGCCGGAAAACGAGCGCGAGCGTATTGCCTGGGAAATAATCGAGCGGGTCGAAGATAAGACCGAATGGGATAAACTAATATCTAGTGATGATGCGCAAAACTGGCTTACCCAAGCCGGAAAAAAAGCATTGAAAGAATACAACAAAATATCGGGCAAGCTAGCTAATAAATTTATCTCGCTTAATTTGGATAATGTTCTACGCGAAGGTTCGTACTGGGCATCGTTTGAAGACCTGCCCGAAGACGTGAAAAAACTGGCAGAAAAAAATTATAACCTTTGGCGCGAAAGCCATAACACGCCGGGATTGCGCTTTAAACAAATCCACAAAACCCAGCCCATATATTCATTTAGGGTTGGAATGAAACACCGCACGGTCGGCATTGAAGCGCCGGACGGAAAAGTTGCATGGTTTTGGGTTGGCTCGTTCAATAGCTTTAAAGCGACTATTAAAAACTAGGTTTCTTGGAACAAAAAAGGCGGAGCCAGATAAACGGCCCCGCCTTTAATTTAACCAAGGTTTTAAAAGAGCTTAGTTCTTGTCTTTATCAACCAATTTGTTTTTACCAATCCACGGCATCATCGCGCGCAATTTGGTGCCGACTTCTTCAATGCCGTGTTCGGCATTGCGCCTGCGGGTTGCTTTAAAGCTGGGCTGGCCGGCTTTGCATTCGAGCATCCAGTCACGGGTAAAGCGACCCGATTGAATATCATCGAGCACGCGTTTCATTTCGGCCTTGGTTTCAGATGTAATAATCCGTGGGCCGGTTACATAATCACCATATTCGGCGGTGTTGGAAATTGAATAGCGCATGTTGGCCATGCCGCCTTCATACATTAAATCGACAATCAATTTAACTTCGTGCAGGCATTCAAAATATGCCATTTCCGGGGCGTAACCCGCCTCGGTCAGGGTTTCGTAACCGTTTCTGATAAGTTCGGTCAGGCCACCACACAAAACAACCTGTTCGCCGAACAAGTCGGTTTCGCATTCTTCCTTGAACGATGTTTCAATAACGCCCGAACGCCCGCCACCGATGGCAGATGCATATGAAAGGGCAATTTCTAAAGCGTTACCCGATGCGTTTTGATGAACCGCAACCAAGCACGGCACGCCGCCGCCTTTTTGGTATTCGCCACGAACCGTATGACCGGGGCCTTTTGGTGCAACCATAAAAACGTCAAGGTCTTCGCGCGGTTCAATCAGGTTGAAGTGCACGTTAAGACCATGGGCAAATACAAGAGCCGCACCTTTTTTCATGTTGCCGACAAGGTCTGCATAATAAAGGTCTGCTTGCAGTTCATCGGGAACCAACATCATAACCACATCGGCCCAACCTGCGGCTTCGGCAGGGGTCATGCATTTGATGCCTTCGCCTTCGGCTTTTTTGCGCGAGCTTGAGCTTTCACGCAACGCCACACAAACGTCTTTTACCCCGCTATCGCGAAGATTAAGCGCATGGGCATGGCCCTGACTGCCATAGCCAACAATAGCGACTTTTTTGCCTTTGATAAGTTTTACATCGGCATCCTGATCATAATAGACACGCATTTTATTTTGTTCCTTAAAGCTTGGGTAAAAAAATTAGTTAAAGTGATTCGGTTCCACGGGAAATAGCAACAACACCGGAGCGTGATAAATCAACCAGCCCCAGCGGTTTCATCAATTCAGCGAAGGCATCAAGTTTGCCAGTATCGCCAACAATTTCAAAAACAAAACTTTCATTGGTGCTGTCAACCACCCGGGCACGGAAAATATCGGCTATCCGCAAGGCTTCAACCCGGTGCTCGCCAGTACCGACAACCTTGACCAGGGCGACTTCGCGTTCAACCGATGGGCCATCCATGGTCAAATCGGCAACCGAATGAATGGGAACCAAGCGGCCAAGCTGCGCCTTGATTTGTTCAATAATCATGGCTGTGCCGGTGGTGACAATGGTAATGCGCGAAAGCCCCATTTTGTGGCGGGTTTCGGCCACGGTCAGGCTTTCAATGTTATAGCCCCGTCCGGAAAACAGGCCAATCACGCGCGCCAGCACACCCGGTTCGTTATCGACCAGTACTGAAATGGTGTGGCTGTTTATTTGTTCTTCTTTCACTTTTTTTATTCCTTTGATTGGGCTTGTTGCTAATTAAACCAGCACCATACCTTCTTCTGAAACGGGTTTGTTTGCTTTGTCATCGGGGCCAAACAGCATTTCGTTATGCGCCGCCCCCGATGGAATCATCGGATAAACGTTTTCTGCCTGATCCACGGCAACATCAACAATGACCGAGGTATCAGATTCAATCATTTCCTTGATAACACCGTCTAATTCATCTGGCTTGGTCGCGCGCAGGCCCTTGGCACCAAAACTTTCTGCCAGTTTTACAAAATCGGGTAGGCTTTCCATGTAGCTTTCCGAATAACGGCTTCCATGCAGAAGCTCTTGCCACTGGCGGACCATACCCATGTATTGGTTGTTAAGTATGAACACCTTAACCGGCAGGCGATATTGGGCGATGGAAGACATTTCCTGAATGTTCATCAGGATTGATGCCTCGCCCGCAATATCAATTACCAGTGCTTTGGGGTTTGCCACCTGCACCCCCATGGCGGCCGGCAGGCCGTAACCCATGGTGCCAAGCCCGCCCGAGGTCATAAAATGATTTGGCTTTTCAAATTTGAAATGCTGGGCCGCCCACATTTGATGCTGGCCGACCTCGGTGGTGATGAAAACGTCTTTGCGCTCTTTGGTCAGTTCGTACAGCCGTTCAATCGCGTATTGCGGCATGATGGTTTTTTTATCATCACGATAGGACAAACATTTCTTTGCCCGCCAGCCGTCAATTTCCTTCCACCAAGATTTCAATGCCTTGGCGTCCAACTTATGCTGCGATGTTTTCCAGATTTTTATAAAATCTTCCAACACATGGGCAACATCACCAATTACCGGCAAATCAACCATTATGCTTTTGTTGATTGAGCTGGGGTCAATATCAATATGGATTTTTTTGGAATTAGGGCTAAACGCATCTAACCTGCCGGTCACCCGGTCGTCAAAGCGCGCACCGATACAAACCATAACATCGCAATCATGCATCGCCATGTTTGCTTCATATGTGCCGTGCATGCCCAGCATGCCGATAAACTGTTTATCAGAACCGGGAAACGCACCAAGACCCATCAGCGTAAGCGTTACCGGCGCGCCCGTAAGATGGGCAAGCTGAGTTAACAGTTGTGATGCACCGGGGCCGGAATTTATTACCCCGCCACCAGCATAAATAATCGGTTTCTTGGCACCGGCCAGCATTTTTGCCGCCGCTTTTATTTTTGCGGTCTCGCCTTTTACCTGTGGGTTGTAGCTTTTATGTACAACCTTTGCCTTGGGAACATAATCACCCAACGCCATTAAAATATCTTTCGGCAGATCAATAACCACCGGGCCGGGACGCCCGCTTTTAGCAACGTGAAATGCTTCGTGCACAACGCGTGCTAAATCTTTGATGTCTTTCACCAGATAATTGTGTTTGGTGCAGGGCCTAGTAATGCCGGTGGTGTCGGCTTCTTGGAAAGCATCGTTGCCGATAAGGTGCGTTGGCACTTGACCGGTCAAACATACCATCGGGATTGAATCGAGCATCGCATCAAGCAGGCCGGTTACCGCATTGGTGGCACCGGGGCCAGACGTTACCAAAACGCAGCCGACCTTGCCGGTAGATCGCGCGTAACCTTCGGCGGCATGCACCGCGCCGCCTTCTTGGCGAACCAAAATATGGCGAAGCTTATTTTGCTGAAAAATGGCATCATAAATAGGAAGAACAGCCCCGCCGGGGTAGCCGAACACCACTTCGACGCCTTGATCATGCAATGCCTTGATCAATATTTCAGCGCCGTTCATTTGTTCGTCTGCCATTGTTCTTTCCTTAAAAAGTCATTTAGTTCCAAGTAAAACTAGTCCCAAGTAAAACGCAATTGGGCCACACCCCATGGGGCGGGCCCGGATAAGAGGCGCAAACTAGCCCTTCAGGGATTTTCGGTCAACATAAACTCGTCAATAAATGAAAAGATTTTGCCCCTTGAGCTTTCCGAATATTGCGCGACCGACAGCACGGAACCGCTCATTTGGTGGCGCGCCCAGGTAAGCTGGCGCTTGGCATAGTTGCGCGATGCGGTTTTGGCCTTTTCCAAGGCCTCAGCCATGGATATTTCGCCTTTTATGTAGCTTGCGATTTCCGGCACCCCAAGGGCCTTCATGGCCGGCAAATCCTCATCAAGGCCCAGTTTTAACAGGTTTTTGACCTCATCAACCGCCCCCATTTCCATCATTTTATCGAACCGGGCGTTAATTGCGCCATAAAGCGCCTCGCGTTCCGGCAACAATTGAACGGTGGCAAAGGAAATACCTTTGACCACCATTTCCTTGGGCTGTTCTTTCCAGCCGGAAAATGGCCGCCCGCTTGAAAGCGATACCTCAAAAGCCCTTATTAAGCGCTGGGAATCTGTGGGTGCGATTGCGTCTGCGCTTATGGGGTCGATTTGCGCTAGGCGCTTTATGAATTCTTCGGCGCCAACTTCGGCCCACAGTGCGCGTGCCTTTTCACGAATTTCCGGGATGACTTCGGGAATTGGCGAAAGACCCTCGGTTAGCGCTTTGAGGTAAAGCCCGGTCCCGCCCACCAACAATGGCGTGCGCCCGGCCGAAACCGATTTTTCAATTTCCACCTTTGCCATTTCAAGCCAGCGCCCGGCGGAACAGACCTCGGACGGGGGCAGCACACCGAAAAGACGGTGGGGAACCTTGGCTTCATCTGCCAAAGACGGCCTTGCGCTGAGAATTGAAAGTTCTTTGTAGACCTGCTGGGAATCAGCATTGATTATGGTTGCGGGGTATTTTTCTGCTATATCAATTGCCAAGGCGGATTTGCCGCTGGCGGTGGGTCCGGCAATAATTATGCCCTTGGACAAAAAACCGCCTGCGGCAGGCTTAGACTTTGTAATATTTAGCGATTTGGTTTTTGACAATATGGACCTCGTTTTAACCCTTATAGCACCTTCGGGCGCTGCCAAGATATCAGACAGTCTTGTCCAGCGGGTAAGAAATGCGCTCAATAATTTAGGCGCCGAAACCGCCCCTGCCGATTGGCTGGCGCCCGGCAAAGCCTGCGACATAGCATTTTCCGGCCTTGCCCCACAACAGGGCGAAGCGGTGGCGTTAAATGAAATTAACGAAAAAAAACCATCCAAGATTGATGTTATTGCCCAGCCATTAAACGGGCGAAAGAAAAAATTACTTATCGCCGATATGGATTCCACAATAGTAACCAGCGAAACCCTTGACGAGCTGGCTGATTTTGCCGGATTAAAAAATGAAATTGCAAAAATAACCCAAAGCGCGATGGAAGGCGAGCTTGGTTTTGAAGAGGCCATCGAAGCCAGGGTTTCAATGCTGAAGGACCTGCCCGAGGATGCGTTGGAAAAAACCTTAAAGCGGGTCAAGCTAACCGCTGGCGCAAAAATGCTGGTCGCAACCATGAAAGCAAATGGGGCCTATACGATTTTGGTTTCCGGTGGGTTTTCTTATTTTACCGATTACATAAGCAACGAAGTAGGATTTGATAAATCATACGGCAACAGCCTAATAATTAAAAAAGGCAAACTTACGGGCGAGGTCGCAAAACCCATATTGGATAAAGACACAAAATTGAAAGTGCTTTTACAAACTGCCGCGCAAAAAAAGCTGGCACTGGAAGAAACGCTTTCCATCGGTGACGGGGCCAATGATGTTCCCATGCTTGGTGCGGCGGGCCTTGGCATAGCGTTTCACGCCCACAAAGTGGCGGCCCAAGCCGCCAGTGCCAGATTAAACC
>JAOULV010000190.1 GCA_029881835.1 Rhodospirillaceae bacterium | reverse complement strand
GTACTGGTAATGGTGCCGGCGTTTTCAATAATGAAAACTTTTCAAAAATGCGCCCATCATCAAACGGCAATGCCCCTTCAAGCATAGAACAGCAAGGCCACCAGCAATACGGCGGATCGATAATTTCAGGCATTCCAGGTTTGGCCCAAGCCGCGCTTGATATCAGCGCGCCGTTGGATCCACGTTATACCTTTGATAATTTTGTGGTGGGCAAACCAAATGAATTTGCCCATGCCGCCGCCCAGCGTGTGGCCGAAAGCGAAACCGCCCAGTTTAACCCGCTTTTCCTTTATGGTGGTGTGGGTCTGGGCAAGACCCACCTTATGCACGCTATCGCCTGGCACATCAGAAAACGTGACCCTAGCCGCACGGTTATTTACATGTCGGCGGAAAAATTCATGTATCGCTTTATCCGTGCGCTGCGCGAACAAAACACGGTGGATTTCAAAGACCATTTCCGCAATGTTGATGTTTTGATGATTGACGATGTGCAATTCATCGGCGGTAAGGAATCAACCCAGGAAGAATTTTTCCATACCTTTAACGCACTGGTTGACCAAGGCCGGCAAATAGTTATTTCGGCCGATAAATCCCCGTCCGACCTTGAAGGCATGGAAGAGCGCCTTAAATCGCGCCTTAACTGCGGTCTGGTTGCCGATATTCACGCCACAACTTACGAACTGCGCGTCGGCATTTTGCAGACCAAGGCTGAAAAAATAGGCGTCGAAATACCGCCCAAGGTACAGGAATTCTTGGCCCATAAAATTACCGCTAACGTGCGCGAGCTTGAGGGTGCCCTAAACCGGGTCGCGGCCCACGCCCAGCTGGTTGGCCGTGAAGTGTCGCTGGAAAGCGCCCAAGACGTGCTCCATGACCTTATCCGCGCTAATGACAGGCGTGTCACGATTGAAGAAATTCAGAAAAAAGTGGCATCGCACTTCAACATTCGTACATCCGACATGCATTCGGCCCGCAGGGCGCGTTCGGTCGCCAGGCCGCGTCAGGTGGCAATGTATTTGGCCAAACAGTTGACTTCGCGCTCGCTGCCTGAAATCGGGCGCAAATTCGGCGGGCGTGACCACACCACCGTTATGCACGCGGTCAAAAAGATCGAAGAGCTGACCGAACGTGACGCCAGCTTTGCCGAGGACGTGGAGCTTCTAAGGCGCATGTTAGAGGGCTAATTTGCTCCTTTATGGCCCCTTTATTACCCATGTTAGGGTCTATTTTTAAAACCCCTCAAAGGCCAGCTTTGGGGGGTTTTTTCTTTGCCCCGCGAGCGCCCTTGGGGGGGCAAAAAAATCCTTAAAAAACAATCACTTTTTAGCCTAATTATGCATCAGAAAAGACTTCTGCTTAGCCCCACCTTTGCTATAATGACGCTACCTTTTAAGGGGGCCTGCCAAAAGCAGGAAAAAGACCCAAAAAGCAAGCTAACAGGGCCTAAAACTAAGACTGAATTTAGGGTCGGCCAAAACGGGCTTATCAATCGCCCGACGGGAAAGCTGGCACTAGTGTTAAGTTAAAAAGAAACTAAAAACAAATCGATATTCAAGTGGACAGAAAATGAAATTAACCATCGAACGGGCGGCGTTATTAAAATCACTGGGTCATGTGCAAAATGTTGTAGAGCGACGCAACACCATTCCCATTCTTTCCAATGTTAAAATATCGGCGCGCGACGGCAAGCTTAGCCTGAATGCCACCGATATGGATTTGGATATAATCGATGACACCGATGCGGTCGTATCCCAACCGGGTGAAACCACCGCACCGGCTCACACGCTTTATGAAATCGTGCGCAAGCTTCCCGATGGATCAGAAGTTGAAATTGATGCTTCAAGCGGTGATGGCAAACTAACCCTGCGTTCGGGTCGCTCGCGCTTTAGCCTTTCATCACTTTCATCAAGTGAGTTCCCGGTCATGTCGGGTGGCGATATGCCGTCCAGCTTTTCTATTTCGGCCGTGCAGCTAAAAGAATTGATTGAACGCACCCGCTTTGCAATCTCGACCGAAGAAACGCGTTATTACCTAAACGGTATTTATCTGCACGAAGCGGTTGGCGAAGGCCCGGTTTTGCGCGCGGTTGCAACCGATGGTCACCGCTTGGCATCGGCCGATATTGTTTTACCCAAAGGGGCCAAGGGCATGCCCGGCGTTATTGTGCCACGCAAAACCGTTGGTGAATTGCATAAACTGATTGAGGAAACCGAGGGCGAAATTATGATTTCCCTTTCAGGTTCGAAAATACAATTTTCGTTTGACGGCGTTGTTCTGACATCAAAACTGATTGATGGCACCTTCCCCGACTATGAACGCGTAATTCCATCGGGCAACGACAAAGAATTGGTCGTAAATCGCAAACAGTTTGCAGATTCGGTTGATCGGGTTTCTGCCATTTCAACCGAAAAATCACGTGCCGTAAAAATGACGCTGGACGGAAAATCATTGGTGTTGTCGGCATCCAGCCCGGAAAGCGGTTCGGCAACCGATGAATTGGAAACCGGATATACCGGCGATAAATTGGAAATCGGTTTTAATTCGGCTTACTTGCTGGAAATCACCCGCCAAATCGAAGGCGACAATATGACGCTTACCATGTCGGATGCGGCTTCACCGACAATCATCCGCGAAGAAGGCGATAACAGCGCACTTTATGTTCTAATGCCAATGCGCGTTTAATGAACACATAGTTAGTGGCGGTTTAATCTGACGTGACACAGGGTCTTGCATCTGCTTTTGAAATTTCTTCCGCCACCAAGCGGGGTCGCTTGGCGGCAACACGCCTGACCCTTACCAATTTTCGCAACTACGCCAACGCCAGAATTGAAACAGATGGCATGAGCGTTGTTTTGACCGGCGACAATGGCGCGGGTAAAACCAATTTTCTTGAAGCCATATCATTTTTAGTTCCGGGCAGTGGCCTGCGCGGGGCCAAATTATCCGATGTTGGCAATATCAACGCGGCCGCGGGGCGCGAGCAAGACCAAGGCCCGGTCGCTTGGGGTGTGGCGGCCACACTTTCTGGCAGCTCGGCCGAAACCATTGGCACCGGCTTGGAAAAAAGCCGGGGCGGTTTGGGTCGGGAAAAACGCGCCGTTCATGTTGATGGGCAAACGGTTCGCACCCAATCACAATTGGCCGAACATTTTTCCTGTCATTGGCTTACCCCGCAGATGGACCGCTTATTCCAAGGTGGCTCCGATGGGCGCAGGCGTTTTTTGGACCGCTTGGTTTTTTCCATGGACCCGGCGCATGCAGGGCGCACGTCTGCTTATATGCATGCCATGCGCGAACGTTCGCGTTTATTGAAAGACGGCAAAATGGATGATGCCTGGCTAAGTGCGCTGGAAGAAACCATGGCGGCCAAAGGTGTGGCGGTGGCGGCCGCACGCATGGATGTCGCTAAACGTTTGGGCGATTTTTGTGAAAACCATAACGGTGCATTTCCCGCCGCCCATCTGGTTATTGATGGCATGGTCGAAAGTTTGCTGGAAAATAACCCGGCCCTACACGTCGAAGAACGCATCAAAGAAATATTAAAAACATCTAGAATATCTGACGGGCAAAAAGGCACAACCGGAAGCGCGGTTGATGGCAGGCTGTCGCACCAAAGCGACCTTGTTGTTACCCAT
>JAOULV010000189.1 GCA_029881835.1 Rhodospirillaceae bacterium | reverse complement strand
CGTTCAAGAATTTCATCAATGGTCATGCCAAGACGTTGGCCTTCAACAATCATGGTGAATTCTTCACCTAGAGGGCCGGTAAATTCCCTAGAAATAATTGCAAGGGTCTCGCCAACCGGCAGACCCGAACGAATGCCACGAACAATAACGTCAATTGCTTCGGCAAAGTGTTTGGTGAAATCTTTCTGTCGGCGGTTTGCCATAATTTTAAGAAATATTTTTGGCAGGCCAGCACCAGCGGCTATCCCAAATATCGGGGCGAGTAACGGGCCGCCAATTCCGGAAATAAGAAAAATAACAATTCCCGCAATCCCAACGCCAATGCAAATAATTATAAACATGCTAACTTGCATGTTTATGCCAGCCTGCAAAAGGGCATAAGAAATTTTGTCGCCAATACTTTCATTTTGTTTGGCCGAACCAACGGATTTAACTTTTTCCTGAATTCTTTTTTGTCGGCGCGCTTCAGCTTTTGATGATAGGCCACCACCGGTGGAAAGACTTCCTATTGCCTCGATGCGTTTTTTAATCCGCAACTGTGGTTTTGCCGCAGTGATTATTACAGCCGCAGTCGCGCCCAGCAATAATATTGCAAGACCAAAAATCACAGACATCATTACAACAGTTTGATCCATTGTTCTTACCCGTTAAATGTTAGCCGTTCTGATTTAGTGCTTCGGCAAGCTTGCGTTCAAGACCGTAATATTTTGCCTTGTCCCAGAATGATGGACGCAGACCTGAGAATTTGTGCCGACCAACTAGTTTTCCATTTGCGTCTTCACCTTCTATTTCGTAAACGCAAAGGTCTTGAAGTGTTATTATATCACCCTCCATGCCGATAACCTCGGTTAGGTGGGTAATTTTGCGCGAACCATCACGCAGACGCGATGCCTGCACAATAACGTTAACCGCGCCGGAAATTTGTTCACGCATGGCCTTGGACGGCAGGTTGTACCCGCCCATCATAATCATATTTTCAACACGCGATATGGCTTCGCGCGGGTTGTTGGCGTGAATAGTTCCCATGGAGCCATCGTGACCCGTATTCATTGCTTGCAGCAAATCAAAAGCCTCAGGTCCGCGAACCTCACCAACGATGATGCGTTCAGGGCGCATACGCAGACAGTTTTTAACCAAATCACGCATGGATATTTCGCCCTTACCTTCAAGGTTGGGTGGGCGGGTTTCAAGACGCACAACGTGTGGCTGTTGCAATTGCAACTCGGCCGAATCTTCGCAAGTAATAATTCGTTCCGCCGGATCGATATGGCCAGTCATACAGTTAAGCAGGGTTGTTTTTCCCGAACCGGTACCGCCGGAAATAAGTGTGTTCAACCTGATGGCCGAAATAACTTCCATCACGGTTTTTAATTCAGGCGTAATAGATCCAAACTGAAGAAGGTTTTCAAGCGTTAGCTTGTCTTTTTTAAATTTACGAATTGTAAGCGCCGTTCCATCAATGGCTAACGGTGGGGCAATAACGTTAACACGCGAACCATCGGCCAGGCGTGCATCGCATATGGGGCTTGCCTCATCAACACGCCTGCCCACGGCCGAGACAATGCGTTGGCATATGTTCATTAATTGCGCCTGATCGCGAAACTTAATGGGGGTTTTTTCCATTTTGCCGTTAACTTCAATGTATACCACATCGGGGCCATTGACCATCAAATCGGCAATGTCGTCGCGCGCAAGCAGTGGTTCAATCGGGCCAAGACCAAGAACGTCATTGCATATATCTTCAATAACAAGCTGTTGTTCTTGCATACTAAGAACAAGGCCGCGCATGGAAATGATTTCACTTACCATGTCGTTAATTTCATCGCGCACCTGATCAGGCGTTAGGGCGCTCAGCTCGGAAAGGTCAACCGCTTCCATAAGGTCGTTAAAAACATTGACCTTTATTTCGTCGAGTTTTTCTTTCTTTTCGCTACTAATTGGTTTTTTATCAGGCGCCACAGCGTCAACCGCTGGCGGGGCAACTTTTTTTGTCGGCGCTGGTTTTTCTTTTGCGGGTGTTTTTGCCTCGGCAGGTTCTTGGGCCGGGCTAGCGGGCTCTGCTGGTTTTGGTTTTGGTGCAGAGGGTCCACCACCGGAACCGAAAGTTTTCGGTGCCGCGCCGCCTGATTGAGGTGTACCGCGCTTGCCAAACATTTTTAAAACTTTTCCCCTCTAGCCGATATATGCATTTGTGTACTTATTATTTTTTCTTAAAAAGAGAGTTCAAAAAACCACCTTTTTCTTTGGCTTTGCCTATGCCCTTGGTGGCTTCTTGTTTAGATTTACCGCTTACAATTTCCGCAAGCTCAGTGATGGCCATGCCTGCCTTTGATTTGGTGTTTATGGGTTCGCCATTGCTCATCGCGACCGAGAACGTATCGGGGTCATAAGGAATTGATTTGCTTGGAGTTAGGGCAAAAACTTCGCGGAACTCTTTATCCTTGATCTCACCTTTTTTGATTTGACCTTGGCGATTTAAAACCACGCGAACCGGCGCATCAACACCACGGTGCGGGGACAGGAATTCAATAATGTTTTTACCATCACGAAGATTATAAAGATCAGGTGTGCCGACCAATATAGTTTCATCCGCATCGACCAAAACATCTTGAACCCAGCTATTCCAAACATGGGGCAGGTCAAGAACAACGTATGACGCCATTTGCCTTACCATGTTAATAAGCGGTTCCAAATTTAAAGCAGAAATTTCCATCCCCGTGCTAAGTGACCCGGGGGATGCCAGTAACGATACATTTTCCGTGCATTTTTCAAGGAAGCGATTTAACAGAACTTCATCTAGGCTTCCGGCTTGGGCCAAAGCGTCAACTATCGTATTTTGTGGCTGAATATTAAAGTTCAGCGCACCGGTTCCGTAATTTATATCCAGATCGACAACAATAACGTCGTCTTTGGTCAGGTCTGCAATTTCGGTGGCGACATTGTGGGCAATAACGCTACTGCCAACCCCGCCTCTTATGCCGGCAACCGCAATTACTTTGCATTTTTCTGACTGTTGTTTATCAACAAACGCATCTGATATTGCTGCTTTGAGTTCTTCTTCATTGGGAACACCGACAAAATACTGGCTTATGCCCTGATCGATAAGGGTCTTAAACAGATTAACGTCGTTTTCTGTGCCAACAATTATTACCCGCGTGCCGGGCGCGCAAACATCCGCCAGGGCGCCCAGTTCTTCAAACAACGCATCGTCTTGCGCGGTGGTTTCAATTATAAGCAAATCGGGCGTGCTGTTGGTTCCAAGGTATTCAATCGCCCCCTTTGACCCGCCTTCGTGAACCGACATGGTTGAACGCAGGAACAAGCGATCACCCTTGATGGATTCAACCAAGCTTCCAAGTTCAGGAGAAAGAACAAAAGCACCAATATTAATTCTGAGGATCAAGCGAGCCTCCCACTAAAATTTAAACCGTTAAAACCAGTAATGAATGTTTTCATTAGCCTATTTCTCATTGCGCCGCCGCTGGGGCGGACGGGGCGTTATACGTTCCAATGGCCGCGTCGCTTCTGGGCGCGCTGCCACCGCTTATTGGCTGAGATTGAATTAGGTCGCCCGGGTCAGAAACCGTAAGGCCCATGTTGCGCCTGGTGGCACAGCCATAGTTATCGTAAGGCAGGTTTTTTGGG
>JAOULV010000188.1 GCA_029881835.1 Rhodospirillaceae bacterium | reverse complement strand
ACCGGGGGTATCGAGCAAGTTAAAGGTGCGCCCGTCAAATTCAAACGTCATGACCGAACTGGCAACGGAAATGCCGCGCTCTTGCTCTACCTTCATCCAATCAGAGCGCGCACGCCTTGCTTCACCCCGCGCCTTGACCGCACCGGCAAGCTGAATGGCACCGCCAAACAATAGCAGCTTTTCCGTTAGTGTCGTTTTGCCGGCATCGGGATGCGAAATGATGGCAAAGGTACGGCGGTTTTCAATTTCTTCAATTAGGGTGCTCATGTAAAACCAACGCTCTTATTGCTTAGTCCAAATGGATAAGCGCTTAATTTGAATCCGGGTGAAATGTAGCCAGATTTTGCCAAATAACCAGAAGTTTATTTTACCCCCTTCTCAAACCTTGCCCATTGAGCACAAAGCTGTGATAATGCGCTTACTTAAATGGGGGCGCTATTTGGACGTAACCTAAATAGCCAGGAAAATAAAACTATGAATATTGCAAATCCAAGCGGTGGGGATGCCCGCACCAACAGCGACCGTCGTGACATTGCCGAAGACCGCCGCATTGACGAAGATAGAAGAAGCACAGGCGAACGCAGGGACGCATCGTCTGATCGCCGGGAAAAATCCAATCATCTAGCCACCGATGATAACCGCTCCGGCTCTGAGCGCAGGGCCAGCGAAGACCGACGCGATGATGCCAGACGCCAAGACGAAGCGCGCCGCGCCGGAAGCGAGCGTCGCTCTTAAATTTAAAAATATTAAGAAGCTGGAATGTGTTTCCACCACGCCTTTGCGTTGATGGAAAAAACCGGAACGTAATGCAAGACCTTGGTCGTTGAAACAACGTCTTTTATTTGGTTGTCCATTATGTATGATTTTCCGCCAAGAAAAATGACCAGCACAGCGTGGCCAACTTTTAAATTCATATCCTTAACCGCAACCACCCGCATGTCTTCTTCTTTGAACCCCAAAATACGCAAGGACATGTATTTGGCGATTGCGTAATCTTCGCAGTCACCGAACTTGGACATGAATTCTCCGGGCGATGACCAGTAATCCTTGGTTCCCCAGTTCTGATCGTCGGTAATATATGGCGCACGGTTCATATAATTATTTATTTCACGAATTTTGGTCGCCGGATCTTTATCCTTTATCCCGGCAAGAAAGCTCATCCATTTGCCATAAGTGCATGAATTAAGTTCCTTGCCATCGCACGGGCCGTTTTTTTTGGCCGCCTGTTCTTTGGAATATTTTTCCAGCGCCGATGTCCATTTTTTAAACGGAGAAAAGTCGGTGTTGGCTTCTTCGTTGGAATTAAAAAAACTGGGCTGGGCCGCTGCCATTACGGGTGAAGCACTTGAAATAATTAACGCCACCGCAAACAAGGCAGACGCAACACGCCAAGCGCGCCCATTACTGGCAGGTGTGGTTTTATTGCTATTTCCGGTCATTTTCGCGCCCCATTAAGCCATACCATAATTTATGAATATGGCCCGTAAATCCATGCTGGAATGATGATTATAAACACCTCTGACCGATGCAACAATAACACCATTTATTGTTTATTTTCAATGTATTATATGTATAATCCATTATTGGCGGCAAACCCCTTTGCTAGAACCGTGTCAACCCGCTAGACTCGGGCGCAAATGGCGTGAAACGCTTTTGATAACTGCAAATGACAGTTAATAATGCTTAAAAGCTTGGGGGGGAATTAATTTGAACGCGGAAAATTCTATCGAAAATAATGATTCCGGGGCAGATGTTAAGCGCCGGGTAAACGCTAAAACGGCAATTCTTATGCTGGGCATGGTTGCGGCGGTTGTTGGTTCTGTGTTTTTTGCGTTTAAGTTTGTAGAGGACGAACGTGCCCGCGATATTCAGCAATGGCAGGTTCGTATTGGCATCGTTGCCGATTCACGTTCGGCTGCTGTCAACCAGTGGATTGAAGATAATTTTGCGGTAATGCGTGAATTATCGGAAAACGCATCGTTACAGCTTTACATGACCGAATTGACCGCACCTAAAAAAGCAAGTGATGACCCATTTGCCAGCGACGGTAGCGCCGAAACACAATTCCTAAGAAACGTTTTAACCGCCATTGCCGAACGTAGCGGTTTCAAACCCCCGGTGGAAGCCGCCGAAGTATCGGCAAACATTGAACGTGCCGGAATTGCCGGAATTGGTCTGGTAAATGCCGAAGGCAAACCCATCACCAGTTCACCGGGCATGCCGCCCCTTACGCCCAATGTACGCGAAGCGGTTAACCGTGCGCTGGATGGCCAGCCGCAGGTAATTGATGTTTATATGGGCGCATCAAACCTGCCGACCATCGGATTTGTTATTCCGGTTTATGGCGTGCAAGACGACAAAGATAGTGCCAAGGGCATTGGTGCGGTTGTGGGTTTGCGGGTTGTTGACGATGGTCTTTTCAGAAAACTGGAACAACCGGGTGAAACCGCCCAAACCGCAGAAACCTATCTTGTTCGCCCCGATACAAACAAGGGCGGCACCACCATTGAATACCTAAGCCCGTTAAAAGACGGCACCAAGACATTAAAGCGTGCGTTGAGCGCCGATACCCCTGATTTGGATGTTGCCTATGCCATTGAAAAACCAGGTGGTTTTGCCATTAAACGGGATTACACCGGTGATGAGGTTTTGATGGTTTCGCGCCCCATTGCCAGTGTGCCGTGGGTGTTGGTTCGCAAAATAAACCGCGCCGAGGCGTTGGCCGAAACCGAAACAAGGTTAAATACACTTATCACGGTTTTCACGCTGATAATCGTTGGTGTGACGGTAGCGATTTTTGCGGTGTGGAAACACGGAAGCTCGCTTCGCGCCACACAGGCGGCAGAAAATTTCCGCCTGTCTTCTGAGCGGTTTCAAAACCTATCTAAATTTATGGACCTTATCGCCAATTCACAACCCACCGGAATTGTCGCGGTTGACGGAACCACCACCTACACCTACGCCAACCAACCGGCGGCAAATGAAGCGGGAATCCCAGCGGGCGATATGATTGGTAAAACCATGGCTTCGGTGATAGGCCCGGTTAAGGCACAGATATATGCCGACATAAACGAAAATGTATTAAAAAACTTTGCCGCCAACGATGACCGGGTTGCCAGCCGTGAACAGCATATAAGTGTTTTCGGCGATGAAGACGAAGGCACATTACAGGTAATTAAATCCGACCACATACCATTACGGGGCGACCGTGACCACCCGCCCGGGGTATTGATGATATTGGATGATATTACCGAGCTAACCCATGAACGCAGACGCAATGAAAAAATGTTGCGCCAGCTTATTGATACATTGGTAAGCGTGGTTGATAGACGCGATCCGTTTTCATCGCACCATTCGGCCCGGGTTGCCGAAGTATCAAAAGCCATTGCCGAAGAAATGGCGGCCGATGAAGTTACGGTCAAAACGGTTGATATCTCCGGCAGCCTGATGAATTTGGGAAAAATATTCATCCCCACCGAATTGCTGACCAAAACCGGTGATTTGAGCGAGGAAGAACGCAAAACCCTGATGAACAGTTATCTGGTCAGCGCCGATTTATTAAAAGACGTTTCGTTCGAAGGCCCAGTGGTTAACACCATACGTGAAATGGGCGAAACCATTGACGGTTCCGGCCCGCTTTCCATTGGCGGTGATGACATTTT
>JAOULV010000187.1 GCA_029881835.1 Rhodospirillaceae bacterium | reverse complement strand
CAAATACGGCAAGTTTATCCGCAATTTCGATAACAGCCTGATAGAAGGGCTAAACGAGATTGAAATCGGCAAGCAATTTGCAAACAGCGAATTATCGCGCAATCTTTCAGAGGTTTATGATTTTCTGGGTATTATCCGCCGTGGCCAACACGTAACCGTTCTTTACCGGGTTCGCTCCAGCAAAAAAGAGGGCGAATGGCTGGGCCGGCTGGTTTTAGGTTATAATGATGACGGGGAAGTTAAAATTTTTGGGGCATCTGTTTTTTAAACAACCCAGATTAGGCACATGACATGACGGAAGCAATCGAAGAAAACAAATTTGTCGAATTGACGTACGAGGTAATTGACCAGAAAACCGGTCACCGCCTTAGCTATGTGGAATTTCCTTTGGGCTATGTGCATGGCACTAATTCGGTTATGTCTTCTGCCGTAACCGATGAATTAGAGGGCAAGGTCGCGGGCGACATAATTGAGGTTCCGATTGACTGCAACCAGATATATGGCCCGCGCGACGAATCGCTGGTATTTACCGACAGCATCGAAAATGTCCCCGAAGAATACCGTGAAATCGGCATGACCATTCATATGGAAAACGCCAAGGGCGAGCCGCGCAGCTTTATCGTCACCCGCATGGATGACAAAACCCTGACCGTTGACGGCAATAATCCGCTCTGTGGGCGCAACGTAATATTCAAGCTGACCATATTATCCGTGCGCGACGCCACCGATGAAGAGATCGAATTTGGCGGGGCCATAACAGAAGAGCCGGAAATGCTAAAATCGCTCAATAAAGTGCCAATTTAGGGCTGAAATCGGGCAAAAAGTCGCTTTCCATGGGGTCCTTAATCGGGTATATTTTCCCCTATCAGAGCGGTTATTTTGCGAAATTTCCGCCGCAATTTTTAACAAATAACAGGTGAGTTTATTATGGGTAATGTTAACGCAAAAGATCCGGTTCCTGATGGCGTAACCAAGTACTACACAACCAAACAGATGCCGGTTAACGAAAAAGGCTATGTTGGCTACCAGACCGAATGGATTGAGTGGCAGAAAGAAGTTCCTTACGAAACACCGAAAAAACCTTAATGGGTTTTTCGCAAACTTTCGTTAAATAGCTTTGTCCGCGCGCACCATTTCAGGTTCGCGCGGCTTTGCTTTGTAGCGACACATATTTTCGTGGCGATACCTGGCTTCAAGAAAAATGATATAAAAAAACCAATGCTAATAGCGCAAATTTCAGACACCCACATAACCACGCTTGATGACGCAGATGCCAAATTTCCCGAACGGGTAAAAAATCTGGAGGCATTTGTTCGCCATATAAACGCGCTGGATGAAAAACCCGATCTGGTTATGCACACGGGCGACGTTACCCATGGGGGGAAGCCTGAATACTATGAAACGGTCAAAAACGTTGTCAAGCATTTAAGCGTTCCGGTTTATTTTGCCCGCGGCAATCGTGATATCAGCGAAAATTTGGTGGATGCACTAAAAGATTTTGGCGGCGGAAACATTGTCGATGGTTTTTTGATTTATAGTATTGACGGGTTTCCTGTGCGCCTTATTGCCATGGATACCCACAACCGCGAAAGCAACATCGGTACCACGTGTTCGGTGCGCCTTGGTATTTTAGACGGATTATTAAAAGAACAACCAGACACCCCGACCGCGCTGTTTATGCATCACCCCCCGTTTGAGGTTCCCACATCAAAATACCCGTTCCAGTTTGATGATCAGGTATTGGCCGATGCCTTTTTGGATTTGGTATCCGAACACAAACAAATAGCGCATTTGTTTTGCGGCCACATGCACCGCCATTTCAAGGTCGATTTAGAAACATGCAGCGCGTCTTGCGTGCCGTCATTGCCGGTTGATAACCGTTTGGGCGAATTTGCAGACGAAATGGACGGCAAGCCGCTCTATCAACTGCATCGCTGGAACGCAAAAAACAAAAGTTTTGAAACGGAATTATGTGCGGTTGATGGCGGTAATTAGGCCGCGTCGGATTCTACCTCGACACCGTTGATTATCAGCCCCTGTTTATTGGCCGAAACATTTACCAAGTCACCATCATTGACCTTACCTTCCAGAATCATACCCGCCAGCGGATTCTGGATTGCCCGTTGGATGGTGCGTTTTAATGGCCGTGCGCCATAAACCGGATCATAGCCCTTATCCGCCAGCCATGATTTGGCCGCGTCATCCAATTGAATAGTAATTGCCCGCTCGCTCAAAAGTTTTTCAAGGCGGCCAAGTTGGATTTCAACAATCCCTGCCATGTTTTCCCTGAACAAACGATGGAACAAGATAACCTCATCCAAACGGTTGAGAAATTCCGGCCTGAAGGCACGGTTGACCTCTTCCATTACTTGCGATTTGACGGCAGATGAATCTTCGCCTTCTTTTTGGTTGGCCAGCACTTCGCCGCCTAAGTTCGATGTCAGAATTATTATGGTGTTGCGGAAATCGACCGTGCGGCCATGACCATCGGTCAAACGCCCGTCATCCAATACCTGCAACATTATATCAAACACATCAGGGTGGGCTTTTTCGACCT
This sequence comes from Rhodospirillaceae bacterium, assembly GCA_029881835.1. GTDB lineage: Bacteria > Pseudomonadota > Alphaproteobacteria > Rhodospirillales > Magnetovibrionaceae > DAOVVL01. The sequence goes on along the minus strand of JAOULV010000187.1, from coordinate 1,129 downwards.
CGTCAAACAGTATTACCTGATAGGGCCTTCTACGCACGGCTTCGGTCAGGGCACCGCCTTCTTCATAACCGACATACCCCGGCGGCGCGCCAATAAGCCGCGCTACTGCGTGTTTTTCCATGTATTCCGACATATCAATGCGCAAAAGCGCACTGTCATCATCAAACATAAACTGCGCCAATGCTTTGGTCAGTTCGGTTTTACCAACCCCGGTGGGACCAAGAAACAAAAATGAACCGATTGGGCGATTAGCATCTTGGATTCCGGCCCGCGCCCGGCGCACCGCATTGGAAACCGAAACCAGCGCTTCTTTTTGTCCGACCACGCGTTTTTGCAATTGTTCTTCCATGTGGACAAGCTTATCGCGTTCGGATTCCAGCATTTTATCAACCGGAATTCCGGTCCAGCGTGAAACGATGCCGGCGATATGGGCATCGGTTACGGCTTCTTCTAACATGGAATGGTTTTCAGACGCTTCCGTCTCAATCAGTTGTTTTTCCAATGCCGGAATGCGGCCATATTGCAGTTCACCAACTTTTTCAAACGCGCCTTCGCGCATGGCACGCTCTAGCTCAATGCGGGCTTGGTCTAATTGTTCTTTGATGTTGGTGGCGCTTTTTAATGCGTTTTTTTCTTTTTCCCATTCGCCGGTCAGGCCAAGGGATTTTTCTTCTAATTCGGAAAGTTCCTTCTCAATCGCGCCCACGCGTTCTTTCGATGCCTGGTCGGTTTCTTTCTTTATGGCTTCGCGTTCAATTTTTAGCTGGATTATGCGCCGGTCCAGTTCGTCAATTTCTTCCGGTTTGGAATCCACCTGCATACGCAGGCGCGAACCGGCTTCGTCCATTAAATCAATGGCTTTATCGGGCAAGAACCTGTCGGTGATATAGCGGTTTGAAAGGGTGGCGGCCGCAACCAATGCGCCATCGGTTATGCGCACACCATGGTGCAGTTCATATTTTTCCTTGATGCCGCGAAGTATGGAAACGGTGTCTTCGACGGTTGGTTCTTTTACGAACACGGGCTGAAAACGCCTTGCCAGGGCCGCGTCTTTTTCAACGTGTTTGCGGTATTCATCTAACGTGGTGGCGCCAACGCAGTGCAGCTCGCCGCGCGCTAGTGCCGGTTT
>JAOULV010000009.1 GCA_029881835.1 Rhodospirillaceae bacterium | reverse complement strand
AACCGGCGTCATTCAGCCCACCCGTGGAGGTACGCTGTTTAATCCTGCGCCCAAAAAATAATCGGGCAATAATCAGGTTTTTTAAGCCGCTTGTTCCAATGACTTATCGAGGTAATCCTCAATAATGCGATTTAGCTTTTTCATGTGCTTGGTGAAAAGGTGATCGCAGCCTTGGATAACTTCGTAATCAATTACGATGTTTTTCTGGCTTTTTAATTTTGCCGCCAATTTATTGACGTCTTCAATTGCCACCAATTCATCCTTGTCGCCATGCACAATTAACCCAGATGCCGGGCAAGGTGCCAAAAATGAAAAATCATGCTGGGTCGCAGGTGGTGCCACCGACAAGAAGCCGCTTATTTCGGGGCGACGCATCATTAACTGCATGGAAATCCACGCACCAAACGAAAAACCGCCAATCCAGCATGCGCTGGCACTGGGGTTGTGCGATTGCAACCAATCAAGGGCCGATGCGGCGTCGCTCATTTCGCCGATACCGCTATCAAACTCGCCTTGGCTGCGCCCAATTCCACGGAAATTAAAACGCAGGGTGGAAAAGCCTCTTTTTACAAAGGATTGGTACATTGAATACACCACCTTGTTGTTCATGGTGCCACCGTGTAGCGGATTGGGGTGGAGTATTAGGGCTATTGGGGCGCCGGGCACTTTTGAGTGGCTATAGCGCCCCTCAAGGCGGCCATCGGGGCCGTTGAAGATTACTTCTGGCATTTTTTTTCCATGAATTTAATTGATACCATTGATTTTAAAGGTTTTTTTTAAACCATTTTGGCTGGTTGTGGCCTTAAAAAATACTTCAGTTGTTTTTGTATTCGATATTTCTAATACTTGACTAATTTAGTCGGGATATATATATTTCCCTAAATAAAATGTGGCTAAAACGGTTCAACACACTATTTAATGCGGTTTTTTGCCAAAAAGGTAAAAATACCCGAGAGGGTTTATACACAGACGCGCCTAACAAAGCAAAAGACAAAGCAAAGATATTGGAAAAAATATGGTTTTCAAGCACCTGCAGGAAGATTTAGCCTCATTTATGGCTCGCGACCCGGCCGCACGCTCAAGGCTTGAGGTGGCGCTTTTATACCCCGGATTTCATGCGGTAATTTTTTACCGCATTTCCAACGCCCTGTGGCGCAACGAATTCAAGTTTCTGGCCCGCTTTATTTCCCAAATAGCCAGATTCCTGACCGGAATTGAAATTCACCCCGGCGCCACCATCGGCAAAAGATTTTTTATCGATCATGGCGATGGCGTGGTTATCGGTGAAACCAGCCATATTGGCGATGATGTTACGCTGTATCAGGCGGTTACCCTTGGCGGTATTGCCCCATCGGTTGATTCGCACACCCAAGTTAATCTAAAGCGCCACCCGACACTGGAAGATTGGGTGATCGTTGGTTCCGGCGCGCAGGTTCTAGGTGGCATCACGGTGGGCGAAGGTGCGCGCATTGGCGCGAACGCAGTTGTTACCAAAGATGTCCCCCCCGGCGTTACCGCCGTTGGCATTCCCGCCAGAATAGTAATGCCCCGCGATAAAGAGCACGCGAAAGAATTTGCCCCTTACGGCACACCATCTGACGGTTGCCCCGATCCCATGCTTAAAACAATTGAAAACCTTCGTTCCCAGATATCTTCACTGATGGGAAGGATAGATGAACTTGAAAGCGAGCTTGAAAGCGTAGAAGACGCAATGGATATCAAGCCCGCCAAAGCAGTTAAAGATAAAAAAACCTCTAGCGATAAACAAAAAACCAAAGCCACTGGTTCTTGACGATTATTTATTTACAGCGGCCCAAATTGTGGACAGGTGATAGTGCCAATGTTCATTTAGGAGAAAGATTTTGAAACTAAGCACCAAAGGACGTTATGCAGTTATGGCGATGGCCGATCTTGGAACCCATTCCAAAGGATCGCCCGTTTCCCTTGCCGATATTGCTGATCGTCAGGAAATTTCGCTTTCTTATCTTGAGCAGCTTTTCGGCAAACTGCGTAAATCAGGAATTGTAAAAAGCGTGCGCGGGCCCGGTGGCGGATATTTGCTGGCGCGCGAAGGTGCAGGGATTCGTGTTTCCGATATTATCATGGCGGTTGATGAACCATTAACCGCAACCAGGTGCAGTTCCGGTGGTAGCGAAGGTTGCCGTAGCGACAAAGCGCGCTGTTTGACCCACGATTTGTGGCAATCGTTAAGCCACCAGATTTACCTTTATCTAAGCTCGGTAACGTTGGCAGATGTTTGTGAACAAAAAGTTCCCGGTTCACGTCCGGATATTTTTTCACCATCCGATTCATCAATTTTTGCCGCTGAGTAATAGATCGTTATTAAAGGCAAGCTCTTAAAACATTTAATTTTACCAAAAGCACATAAACAAAATGAACCATAACATTTACATGGATTACAACGCGACAGCGCCCGTATTGGCGCAAGCAAAAGATGCCGTCATGCGCGCGCTTGATTTTGCCGGTAATCCATCATCGGTTCATCGCATGGGCCGTCTTGCCCACCGCTTGGTAGAAGATTCAAGAGAAAGCGTACGTGCGCTGGTTAATGCCAATGGCGAAGCGCGGGTCGTGTTTACATCAGGCGGCACCGAAGCAAATGCAATTTGTCTTTTGGGTTGTGGCCGCAATCGCGTTGTTGCAAGCAGCGTTGAACACCCGGCCGTGCGTAACGTAAAAGAAAATGTCGAGCTAATATCGGTTGATAAAAACGGCATTGTTGATGCTTCACATTTAGAAAAGTTGCTAAGTAAAAATGGTGAAGACACAATTGTATCGGTGATGTTGGCCAATAATGAAACTGGTGTAATTCAGCCGGTTAGGGAGATTGCCAAAATTGCCCACAAACATGGTGCACTTTTTCATTGTGATGCGGTGCAGGCGGCAGGAAAAATTGAAATTGATTTCGATGATATTGATGCCGATTACATGAGCATTTCTGCCCATAAATTTGGCGGCCCCAAAGGCGTTGGCGCACTGATAGCAAAACCAGCCGCCCCGTTAAGCGCATTGGTTAGGGGTGGCGGTCAGGAAAATGGCCTTCGTGGCGGAACGGAAAATGTTCCGGGCATTGCCGGCATGGCGGCTGCGGCGGAAGTATCGCTGGCCAAGCTTGCGGTTGAGGAAAAAAAACTTTTATCTCTTCGCGATGATTTGGAAAAGCAAATCAGCAAAATTGACAATCAGGTGCAAATAATTGGCGCAGATGCCAAGCGCCTGCCCAACACATCATTTATCGTTATGGCGGGCGTGCCGGCCGAAACCCAGGTAGCCGGTTTTGATCTTGCGGGCATAAGCGTTTCTGCTGGTTCAGCTTGCGCTTCGGGTAAAATAAAACAAAGCCCGGTGTTGGCGGCCATGGGAATAAGCGAAATAGATGGATCCTGCGCATTGCGGGTAAGTCTTGGTCAGGAAAACAACCAAGAAGACATAAACAAATTTATCGTGGTTTGGGATGAAATAAGAACGCGCGCACTAAAAGCAAACGAAGCAAACGCTAAAAAAGGGAACGCCGCTTAATACCTTGCTAAGGTAGCACGCCATCACCATATAAAAGTAAGTATAGTTTTTTATAAAAAGTTAAATGCACAGGTAAAAAATGACAACAAAATCAAAAACAGGACACTGGACCCAGAGCACGCCGTTGTACCTTGACTATCAGGCGACAACCCCAACCGACCCGCGCGTAGTGGACGCAATGATGCCGTATTGGACGGATAAATTCGGCAACCCGCATTCGCGCAACCATCACTATGGCTGGGAAGCCGAAGACGCGGTCGAAAAAGCGCGCGAAAGTGTGGCCAGCCTTATTGGGGCAAATCCTAAGGAAATAATTTTTACCTCAGGTGCAACCGAATCAAACAATTTAGCGATTAAGGGTGTTGCGCGTTTTTATGGCGACAAGAAAAACCACATCATAACGTGCGTTACCGAACATAAATGTGTGTTGGAAACCTGTCGTTATCTTGAGCACGATGGTTTTGACGTCACATATTTGCATGTCAAAGAAAACGGCCTTATTGATCTTGATGAATTAAAGGCGGCAATCACCGATAAAACCGCCATCGTTTCCATAATGGCGGTCAATAATGAAATCGGCGTCATTCAACCATTAAAAGAAATTGGTGCAATTTGCCGTGAAGCGGGCGTATTTTTTCATACCGATGCGGCGCAAGCCACAGGCAAAATTCCTTTGGACGTAAACGAAATGAACATCGATTTGATGAGCATTTCCGGACACAAATTTTACGGCCCCATGGGTATTGGTGCGCTGTTCGTCAGGCGTAAACCGCGCGTAAGGCTGGTTCCGATAATTCACGGTGGCGGGCAAGAACGTGGAATGCGCTCAGGCACACTGCCGACCCCACTGGTGGTCGGTCTTGGTGTGGCCGCAGAAATTGCGGCCAAAGAAATGACAGCCGAGGCCGAGCGTCTTCACGGGCTTCGCAAAAGAATGCTTGATGGTTTGCAATCGCGCCTGCCGGAAATATATGTCAACGGCGATTTGGAAAACCGTATCCCCGGAAACCTCAATATCAGCTTTGCCTACGTTGAAGGCGAAGGCCTGATGATGGGCATAAAAGAGCTGGCCGTTTCATCCGGTTCGGCCTGCACTTCGGCATCGCTAGAACCCAGTTATGTTTTGCGCGCCTTGGGCGTCGAAGAAGAAATGGCGCACACGTCTTTGCGTCTTGGTCTTGGGCGTTTTACCACCGAAGAAGAGGTCGATTATGCGGTTGAACGTATTGCTTCAGAGGTAACCCGTCTGCGCGAAATGAGCCCGCTTTGGGATATGGCCCAAGCCGGAATTGATATCAAATCTATCAAATGGGCCGAGCATTGATTTTGAAGTAATTTTAATTAGCGAACGGCCCCGCTACACGAGGGCCGACAAATTGGAGAAACAAAATGGCATACAGTAAAGAATTGATCGACCATTATGAAAACCCGCGTAACGTCGGGTCTATGGACGAAAGCGAAAATAATATTGGTACCGGGTTGGTTGGCGCACCGGCTTGCGGTGACGTTATGAAGCTACAAATAAAAGTCGGCGCCGACGGCATTATCGAAGACGCCAAATTTAAAACATTTGGTTGTGGTTCGGCTATTGCTTCTAGTTCGCTGGTAACTGAATGGGTAAAAGGAAAAACCCTTGATGAAGCCGCGACCATAAAGAATACTGACATCGCACAAGAGCTTGCCTTGCCACCGGTTAAAATCCACTGTTCAGTTCTGGCCGAAGATGCAATCAAGGCAGCGGTTAGCGATTATAAAGAAAAAACAGGCAAAAAAGGTAATGCCGCCGCTGAGTAAAACGGCAATATCAGGAAAAGCAACATGAACCAGATAAGCACACCGCCAAGCCCCATCAAAATGACGCCTGCGGCAATCGCCCAGGTTAGGGCACTACTCGAAAGCAGGGGTAAGCCATCCCTTGGCATTCGTATTAGTGTGCGCACCAAGGGCTGTTCGGGCATGTCTTATACGCTGGAATTCGCCGATGAAAAAGGTGATTTCGACGAAGAGGTCAAGGTCGATGACGTAACCGTGCTTATCGACCCCAAGGCAACCATGTTTATTTTGGGAACCGAAATGGATTATGTTGAAGACAAGCTGGAATCCGGATTTGTCTTTAACAATCCCAATGAAAAGGGGCGCTGCGGTTGCGGTGAATCTTTTCACGTCTAATGAATACTTCTGAAAATATATCCAGCAGCGAAACAGAAACCGCCCCAGTTGTGCCGTGTTGGTCATGCCATGGGCCGTTAACCGCAGGACTTGCCTTTTGCCCAACCTGCAAGGCGGTGCAGCAACCCGCAAGCGTTGATCATTTTATCCGTTTGGGGTTAGAGGTAAATTTTGATGTAGATTTATCAGCGCTTGATAAGGTTTATTTTGAACTGCAACGCGCACTGCATCCAGACAGGTTTGCCACCCGAACCACAAAAGAAAAAATGTATTCCCAGGCGCAGGCCACAGCTATAAATGATGCCTATGAAACAATAAAAAACCCGCTCAAGCGCGCCGATTATCTTATTCACATCAAGGGTGTTAACGTAATGCCCGATGGCTGTAATTTGGTAAATGACCCAACCATTTTAATGGAAGCCATGGAAGTCAGGGAAAAATTAGCCAGCGCCGAAACAATATCAATGGTGGATGCAATAGCCAATGATGCGCGCGCAGAAATAAAAGATGTTATCGCCGGCATTTCGCTGGCATTTAAGGGCGATGACATTGAAGGTGCGTGCCAGTTAACAACACGGCTTAAATACCTAACCAAGCTTCTGGGCGAGGTGCGCCAGCGCCGTACCCAAGTTTCTTAAAAAATGGCGGTTTATTAATGGTTACCTTGTTACAAATTCACGAACCGGGCGAAACCCCGGAACCACACGCCACAAAAAGCGAACTTGCGGTTGGAATTGACCTTGGCACCACCAATTCGGTCGTTGCTATCAGCAGTGAGGGTAAACCAGAAGTCATAAGAGATAACGATGGCTCGGCACTTGTGCCATCCATCGTTGCCTATGCGCCGGATGGCTCGGCAATTGTTGGCACGCTTGCCAAGGGGTTGTTGTTATCACGGCCCGAAGCGGTGGTTAGCTCGATCAAGCGCCTGATGGGCAGGGGTGTGGCCGATATCAAATCGCTGGCCGGGCAATTGCCCTATGAAATTGAAAGCACCAATTCAGAAGGTATGGTTCGCTTAAAGGTTTCTGGTCAAAGCCTGACACCGGTTGAAATATCTGCCGATATTTTGCGCGCCTTAAAAGAGCGCGCCAATGAAAGGCTGGGCGAAACCGTCAGCAAGGCGGTTATCACGGTTCCGGCATATTTTGACGATGCCCAGCGTGTAGCCACCAAAGACGCCGCGCGTCTGGCCGGAATAGATGTCTTGCGTCTGGTGGCCGAACCAACGGCGGCGGCGCTGGCTTATGGTCTTGATGCCGGGGCCGAGGGGCTTTATGCGGTGTTTGATCTGGGTGGCGGTACGTTTGATGTATCGCTATTGCGCATGGAAAAAGGCGTATTTCAGGTTTTGGCCACCGGTGGCGATGCCGCCCTTGGCGGTGATGATTTTGACCATGCCATTGCCGAATACTTTTTGGGCCAGCGCACCGGTGAATTGCATGAAAAAAGCTTTAGCGCCGATGAAGCCAAAGTGGCGCTGATGACCGCGCGCCTTGCCAAAGAATGCCTGACAACAGATGAAAGCGGTGAATGGGTAATCGAGGCCCGCGGCGAAACATCACGTCACAGCCTTGGCCGTGATGAACTGGATTTATTGATTAAACCGCTTGTCGATAAGACAATAAAAATATGCTCAAACGTGCTTGATGACGGTGGGGTCGGCATTGATGAAATAAAAGGCGTGGTGTTGGTCGGTGGTTCAACCCGAGTGCCGTTGGTTAGAAAGCGGGTGGGCGAATTTTTTGGCCGCGAACCGCTGGCCAACATTGATCCCGATGAAGTGGTGGCAATTGGTGCGGCGCTACAGGCTGAAGCCCTGACCCAAGGATCTGACACATTATTGTTAGACGTTATTCCATTATCGCTGGGGTTAGAAACCATGGGCGGGTTGGTTGAAAAAGTTGTACATAGAAACACCACCATACCAGTTGCCAAGGCCCAGGAATTCACCACCTTCCAAGACGGGCAAACCGCCATGTCAATTCATGTGGTCCAAGGCGAACGCGAAATGGCCGAACAGAACCGTTCCTTGGCGCGTTTTAACCTGAGCGGCATACCGCCAATGACCGCAGGGGCGGCGCGCATTCGCGTTACCTTTCAGGTTGATGCCGATGGCTTGCTAACCGTAAGTGCCACCGAAGACAGCACCGGGATCAATGCCCAGGTTGAGGTCAAACCGTCATACGGCTTATCGGATGAAGAAATGGCCACAATGTTGCGCGCCTCGATGGAGCACGCCCAAGACGATATGGAATTAAGGCTTTTAACCGAAGCAAGGGTTGAGGCCGAACGCGCCATGAAGGCGGTGGAATCCGCACTTAAGGCCGATTGCTCGCTTTTAGATGATGGTGAACGCGACGCCATCGGGCGCCAGATAGACGTGGTCATGGCGGCTGTTCGGGGAAATGATCGCGATTTAATAAACGCCGAGGTCGAAAACCTTGATAGCGTTACCCGGCCATTTGCCGAAAAACGCATGGATAAGGGCATCCGTAGCGCACTTAAGGGTGTCGAGGTAAAAAAGCTGGATACCTGATGAAAAATATACCCATTGGCGTTTAGGCTTGATATGGCGGCAAATGGGCGCTAGTTAGACCTTAAAGCACACTATTGTTCAAAGAAGTAGGAGTTAGGGCCAGATGCCTAAAATTACCTTTATCGACCCCGACGGTAACAAAAAAGAAGTCGACGCACCGCTTGGGCTTTCCGTACTTGAAATCGCCCATAAACACGGGCTCGACCTTGAAGGTGCGTGCGAAGGCTCGCTTGCATGTTCGACCTGCCATGTGGTGGTTGACCCTGAATGGTTTGGTAAACTTGATGAAGCCAGCGAAGAAGAGGAAGACATGCTCGACCTTGCGTTTGGCCTTACCCATACATCGCGCCTTGGCTGCCAGATAAAAATAACCGAAGAACTAGACGGTCTGACCGTTACCTTGCCGTCCGGTACCCGCAATATGTTGGTTGAATAAAAAGGCATCACCCCCGTGCGCTGGACAGACGTTCATGATATCGCCATCGAATTGGAAGATGCCCACCCCGACGTTGATATAATGGCGGTGCGTTTTACCGATTTATGGAAATGGGTTCAACAATTGCCGGGTTTTGACGATGACCCGGAAAAATCCAGCGAAAAAATATTAGAAGCAATTCAAATGGCGTGGCTGGATGAGCGCGATTAAATCGACCTAATCATCGTCATCGTCATCATTCTCGCCACCACCCATGAAACCACCAGCCTTGTAGGTAGCGCCACCACCGGTTAGGCCGCCCGTTTGCCCGCCGCCTTGGGCCACTAGCCCAAGGGCAAAAATGGCGGCAATGGCGCACAAAACAATAAACCCAAAAAACAGGCTACGGGGGGCATCTTCCTTGTTTTGTTTCATCTTTTTCGTTCCCACAACATGGCTGCTAGGTGTTTAATGCATGGCGATTTGACCTTACAAAAGTGGACAAATCGCCCCATAGGGAATATAGCCTGTTTAAGCTTTTTATTGGAACAAACTTATGCTTGATACAATTGGTATTGCTAATATTTTGGCCCTTGTGTGGTTTGGTGCCTGTTGGGTTGGCTACACATTTTATGCCGATAACGTGAATAGCAATCGCCATACCTTGTTGACCGCAATGCGTGACAAACGCGAATTGTGGATGAAGCGCATGATAGGGCGTGAAAACCGCATGGTTGACGCAAGCATAATGTCCACATTGATGCGCAGTGTGTCGCTTTTTGCCTCTACCACCATTTTTATTCTGGCCGGTCTTTTGGCGGTTCTTGGTTCTGCCGACAAGGCGCAGGCGTTATTACATGAAATACCATTTGCGGTGGTAAATACCGGAACCCAATGGGAAATAAAAATACTGCTTTTGCTTATTATATTTGTTTATGCGTTTTTCAAGTTCGCATGGGCGTTGCGCCAGTTTAATTATGCCATTGTGTTATTGGGCGCTGCCCCGCCAATGGAAGAAGCGGGCAGTAATGATGCCAATGAATTTGCCGCCGCTAATGCCAGCGTTATTTCCCTTGCGGTTTTAAGCTTTAACCGCGGCCTTCGGGCATATTATTTTGGTCTGGCCGCACTTAGCTGGTTTATCCATCCCGCGCTTCTTGCCGTGGCAACCATGTGGGTGGTGGCGGTTTTATATCGGCGTGAATTTATGTCAAAAACCCTTGATTGCCTTGATAATGTTCCGATGCCGGATGGTTCTGGCCGCAACCAGGCAAAAGGCAATGGTTGAGTTCCCGTCGGGTGCGACTATATTTTTCTGATGGAACTTGAACTACCAAAATCAGCATTACAAAAACCCCCATCCGAAACCCGGGTCGTGGTCGCCATGTCGGGCGGGGTGGACTCGTCCGTGGCCGCGGCATTGTTAAAAGAACGCGGGTTTGACGTCATTGGCGTTACCATGCAGTTATATGACCATGGTGCGGCAATATCCAAACCCGGAACCTGTTGTGCCGGGCGCGATATTTTAGACGCCCGCCGGGTCGCCGATGCGCTGGATATTCCCCATTACGTTATGGATTTTGAAAAACGCTTTCGTGAAGCGGTAATGGAACCATTTGCCGAAAGCTACATTGCCGGGCAAACCCCAATCCCGTGCGTAACGTGCAATGACACCATAAAATTTTCAGATTTGCTTATGCGCGCGCGTGAACTGGGTGCCGACGCGCTGGTGACCGGGCATTATGTTCGCAGGGGTGATGGGGCAAGCGGGGCAGAGCTTTTAAAAGGAAGCGATGAAAGCCGTGATCAAAGTTATTTTTTGTTTTCAACCCCACGTAATGCCCTTGAACAATTATGGTTTCCCTTAGGCGGGGCCAGCAAAACCGAAACCCGGGCCGAGGCCAAGCGCCTTGGTCTACCGGTGGCAAGCAAGGCAGACAGCCAAGATATTTGTTTTGTCCCTGAGGGAAAATACCTAGACGTTATTGAAAAGCTAAAGCCCGGCGCAGAATTGCCTGGCGACATTGTTGATGTTGCTGGCAATGTATTGGGCAAGCACGATGGTATTATGGGTTTTACGGTCGGCCAACGAAAAGGTATTGGCATTAGCGCGCCCGATCCGCTTTATGTCATTTCGGTTGATAGCAAATCGCGCCAAGTTGTGGTTGGGCCAAAAGAAGCGCTGTTAAAGAACGACCTTACCATTCGCAACATAAATTGGTTGGGTGACGGTGATGAAATTCCACCGGGTGGTTTTGACTGCATGGTCAAACTGCGCTCGGCCCAACCACCGGTTGGGGCCAAGATTACCCCGCTGGACGGGGGCAGGGCAAAAGTCGAGCTGGCCCATCCGTTTGCCGGCGTAGCCCCGGGGCAAGCTTGCGTTTTTTATTCAGGTGAGCGCCTATTGGGTGGCGGCTGGATAGAATAGCTAAATAAAATAATATTCTCACTTCAATTTTGGTCTTATGTGCTTGTATTTGCGTGATTTTATACATCAACGCCAATGGGCTGAACATGGTTTGCAAAATGCAAATGGGAATAACGCGTCAATAAAAAAATAAAATCTGGTTGAAACCATAGGTGGCAATCGCGATATCAAATGCACAATCAAATTAAAACCAATATTTAATCAGGGATAATCTAGCGTGCAAAAAAGCATTCTTATTGTCGAAGACAACAAAACCAACATGCGGTTTTTTACCGACTTGCTCAATGGCAATGGTTTTAAAACCATTCCATCTAATGATGGTAGCGATGCGGTTGATCTTTCGCTCAGCGAACACCCTGACCTGATTATTATGGATATTCAGCTACCGGGAATGTCGGGAACAGAGCTAACCCGCATGATAAAGGGCAATTCACAAACCGAAAACATACCCATCATAGCGGTAACCGCATTTTCAATTGACGACAATGACGGCGAAATTGAAGAAGCGGGTTTTGACGCATTTGTCGCCAAGCCAATTAAAATTGATAGCTTTATTGAAACCATAAATAAATTACTGGGGGGGTAGGCCATAATATTTGTTTGGGGAAAATAAATATCATCGTGCTGGGGGCGCATAAAAAAATAATAAACCTTTTAATCGTTTGGTATAAAATGAATAAATCAACGGATATTTTTTTACCACAAAATCAGCATATGCAAGGGTCAGCAAATGAACCTGAGCGCCCACCCACCATGTTGGTGGTCGATGATGACCCTGCGCTGTGCAAGTTGGTTTCTGTGATGGCAAAGCGTTCCGGTTTTATGGTCAAATCCACCAGCGATCCCAGAAAATTTGATAACCTATATTCAAACGATTTGGATATAGTCGTTCTTGATTTACAAATGCCCCACATTGATGGAATTGAAATAATCCGTTCCTTGAGCGAAAGAAAAAGTCAGGCATCATTGGTGTTGGTCAGTGCGTTTGATGCGGGGGTTTTGCGTTCGGCCCGCGAACTTGCCGAAAGCAGCAGCATTCATGTTCGCGGTTCGCTGGAAAAGCCATTTAACATAAGGGCGCTAGAAACCATAATTTCAGGCAGCGCCAAACGAAAAAAACTGTTTACACCCAAAGGCACCGATGAGCTTCCATCGGTAGACGAATTGGCAACCGCGATTGAAGGCGGGGCAATCCATCCGTATTATCAGCCCCGCATTGACATGAAAACCAATGAACTTGTCTCGGTTGAGGCCCTGGCCCGCTGGAACCATCCAACCAAGGGTTTTATTCCGCCGTTTATTTTTGTCGAAATGGCCGAAGCAAATGGCATGGTCAATGAACTTACCGAAGTTATGATAATTTCTTCAATGCGCCAATGCGCCAAGTGGAAATCGAAAAACGACATTGATTTAAAAATGTCGGTTAATTTTTCCTATCAATCAATGACCGACATATCAATTCCCGACAGAATTACCGATAGGCTTCTTTCCATCGGGCTTGACCCGTCAAACCTTATTATCGAACTTACCGAAAGTGCGGTAATGAGCGACACTTCGGCAACGTTAGATACCCTAAACCGTTTGCGCTTAAAAGGAATTGGCCTTTCCATTGATGATTTTGGTACCGGGTTTTCTTCGGTGCAACAGCTTTATCGTGTTCCCTTTAACGAATTGAAAATTGACCAATCTTTTGTCCGGCGCATGTTGGTTGATAAGGGTGCCATGGCAATTGTTGAATCCACCATTGACCTTGCACGCCGAATGGGCATGAGCGTGGTTGCCGAAGGCATCGAAACAAAAGAAATATATGATGCGATAAAAGATCTTGGTTGTGATATGGCCCAAGGCTATTTCATTGGCAAGCCGATGCCGGGTAAAGATCTACCCGCATGGAATGATGCTTGGCAACAAGGCGAAATTTTTAATTCCTGAAATTATTAATAATCAGGCGGGGTTGACCACAATTTCGGCTAATTCACCGGTTTGTTCCAGCGTTTCCAAGGCGCGGTCGGCTTCTTGCTGGCGGTTCCACATTGACGAATAAATCCCGCCCCGCGTCAAAAGATCTGTATGGGTGCCGCGTTCTTGTATCTGGCCATCGCCCAAAACCAATATTTCATCGGCGTCTATTACCGTTGATAAACGGTGCGCCACAACCAAGGTGGTATGGCCCTTTGATACCTGCCTTAATGAACTTTGAATTTCTTTTTCCGTATGGGTATCAAGTGCCGATGTCGCTTCGTCAAATACAAGGATGCTTGGTTTTTTAAGAATGGTTCGGGCTATGGCGACGCGCTGTTTTTCCCCGCCGGAAAGCTTTAATCCACGTTCACCGACAATGCTTTGGTAGCCATCAGGCAGGCTCATTACAAAATCATGTACTTGCGCCAATCTGGCGGCATTTTCTATCTCGCTTGGGCTGGCATCGGTTCGCCCGTAAGAAATATTGTAATAAATGGTGTCGTTAAAAAGCACCGTGTCTTGCGGTACAATCCCTATGGCACCGCGCAACGATGATTGCGATACATCACGGATATCTTGTCCGTCTATTTCTATTTTTCCGGCGCTAACGTCATAAAACCTGAACAGCAGGCGTGAAAGGGTAGATTTTCCGGCGCCCGATGCCCCAACCACGGCAACCGTATGCCCGGCCGGTATGGAAAACGACACCCCGTCCAGCACAGCGCGCCGTGGGTCATAAGCAAAGGAAACATTATTAAAGCTAACCTCGCCACCTTTAATATCAATGGGTGGCGCTTTGGGTTTGTCGGTTACTTCTTCGTCTTCGTGTAACAGCGAAAACATTGCTTCCATATCGGTCAGGGAATGTTTTATTTCCCGATAAACCGAGCCAAGAAAGTTCAGCGGCAGGTAAAGCTGCAAAAGATAGGTATTTACCAGAACAAAATCGCCGATGGTCATGCTTCCATCGCTTACACCCTTGGCCGCCATAAGCATTACAATGGTAACGCCAATTGCTATTATCGCCCCTTGACCGGTGTTGAGCAGCGAAAGTGTAATTTTGCTTTTTACTGCGGCTTCTTCGTATGATTTAAGCGCTTTATCAAACCTTTTGGTTTCGTGTTCTTCATTGCCGAAATATTTTACGGTTTCATAATTAAGCAAGGAATCAATGGCTTTGGTGTGGGCCTTTGAATCGCTTTCGTTCATTTGCCGGCGAAAACGATTGCGCCATTCGGTTACAGAAATAGTCCAGAAAATATAAGTTGCTATTGTTAACATGGTAACAAGGGCGAACCACACATCAAGCATGCTCCACAACAGCACGCCCACCATTAGTATTTCCAATATTGTTGGCGCAACATTGAAAAGAACAATCCGAAGCACAAATTCAATCCCCCGGGTTCCGCGTTCAATCGCGCGTGACAGCCCGCCGGTTTGCCGGTCAAGGTGAAAACGCAACGAAAGGCGGTGCAGGTGTTCAAACGTTTTTAATGCTGCCCCGCGAACGGCGAATTCGCCAACTCGG
>JAOULV010000186.1 GCA_029881835.1 Rhodospirillaceae bacterium | reverse complement strand
AAGGCCATGGCGCCAACGGCCATGAATAATGCACCTTTCATCAAGGCATGATTGAAAATATGAATTATGCCACCGGCAAGGCCTGCTTCGGTGGCTATGGCTACACCCAAAACCATATATCCAACTTGGGCGATGGACGAATAGGCTAACATGCGTTTTATGTTTTGCTGCCATATGGCGGCAAGGCTGGCAACGAACATGGCGGCTAGTGCCATTGCCATTAACACAGGTTGTAATGGGAATGTTTCAAAGACATCAACTTGCCCGAACATTGTAAAGAATATTCGAATAAGAACGTAAAGCGAGACCTTGGTTGCGGTGGCGGCCAAAAATACCGTCACCACCGACGGGGCGAAGGCATAGGCACCGGGAAGCCACATATGTAATGGAAATAGCGCAAGCTTTAACGAAATACCGACGGTTAAAAATGCAAGCGCAACCAGTATGGTTCGGGTATCGGCAACGGCGGGCAATATGGATGATAAATCGGCAATATTTAACGTACCGGTCATCATGTACATCATGCCGACGCCAATAATATAAAAAGTAGCGCCGATAGTTCCCATAATTAAGTAATTAAAGGCACTGGTTAGCGCGCGCTTGTCTTTGCCCAATGAAATTAGCACATACGATGAAAGCGATGATATTTCCAAAAACACAAACAGGTTGAATGCATCACCCGTTATGGCTATGCCCAAAAGTCCCGAAAGGCACAGCATCAGCATGGAATAAAAAAGATAAATACGTTCAGCGGTAATTTCTTTTTCAACGCTACGTTTTGCGTAAGTCAATGCCAGCGCACCAATCGATGCAACCACAAGAATCACCAACCCGCCAACCTTGTCCAGCGCGTATTCAATCCCCCACGGCGCATCCCAGCCACCGATGCGGTAATACAAAACCTTATCAAGCGTTGAAAGATCTATAACCAATTTTATGGCAATCCCCAACACCGCCCATGCCACAGCCATGGATATGGACCATGCAACATTTGCGTTTCTGGCCAATACGCAAACCGGTGCGGCGATAAGCGGTATGATAACCAACAGTATCAGGAAAATATTTTGTTCCACGATCATGAACGGGTGTCCTCGTCATGATCGGCTTTGTGGTTTATTGTAATTATTTCTCTTTCTTCGATTGTTCCGTATGAACGGTTAATGCGAACCACCAGCGCCAGCGCCAGCGCCGTTGTTGCAACGCCAACCACAATAGCCGTTAGAATAAGAACATGGGGAAGGGGGTTAGAATAAACCTTGATGCTTTCATCAAGAATAGGCGCGCTGCCGCCATCAACCTTGCCCATTGAAATATAAAAAACAAATACCGCTACCTGAAATATGTTTATTCCTACAATTTTTTTAACAAGGTTGCCTTGGGCGATGACAATATAAAACCCCACCATCATCAGTGCGATTGCAACCCAGTAATTAAATAACCCTGCGTGGATTTCGAACATTTACACCTCCTCCTCAGGCGGTTCATCACCACCCAAAGTTTGCGCTGCAAAGGTATAAAAAATTGTCGTCATTGCACCGGCAACGGTCATGCCGACGCCGAATTCAACTAACAAAATGCCAAGATGTTGTCCGGCCTTAGGTGTGGATGCCAAAATTGAATAATCAAGAAATTCACCACCCAACAACAAAGACCACACGCCCGTTCCGGCATAAAGCAACAGACCAAACGCAAGCATTGTGCGTGTCGCCACCGCGGGGATAACCCGCCTTGCGGTGGCGATACCGAATATAAGACCGTACAATATGAATGCTGCGGCAAATATTACGCCTGCCTGAAACCCGCCGCCCGGGCCAAAATCACCATGAAATTGAACATAAAGCGCAAACAGCAATATTGGCGGAATAAGTAGCTTGGAAACAACGCGCAAAACTGATTTTTGATGCATCATGACGCACTTTCCCCTTTTGCTTTTGCGGTCGGGGGTTCGTCTTTTTTGTTTTTTCGCCGCCTGCCGATAATTGCCAGAACGCCAATGGCGGCGGTAAACACCACCGCGGTTTCACCTAAGGTGTCATAGCCGCGATAGCTTGCCAAAACGGAAGTAACTATATTTGGCGGGCCGACTTCATCGCCTGATTTTTCAATGTACCTTGGGGCAACGTGGCTGTGAACCGGGGCATTTACGTCGCCATAGCGCGGCATATCAAGGGTTCCATAAATCAAAATGGCACCGGTAACCAGAACAAGCACCAACGGGCCGTAAGCCACTTTTTTATGTGCTTTTTCTTTTGATTTGGTAAGCGCAAGCGTTCCCAGCATTAAAACTGTTGAAATGCCCGCACCCACGGCCGCTTCGGTAAAGGCAACATCAACCGCATCCATAACCACATAAAGCACGGCGGCAAAAAGTGAATAAATACCACTAAGCATAACCACGGCAAAAAGATCGCGTAACCACAGCATGGATACTGCTGTTGCGGCCATGAAAAAAAGCAGGGAAATGACTATCAGGTCTTCGATTTCTCGCTCTCCGTCTTTTGGCTGTCAGTGACACCGCTTATCATTGGCTTAACGCCTGCGTGTAGGGCGGCGCGGGCCAGGGCATAGCAAGTAGTGGGCGAGGTAAAGAAAATGAAAGCTAAAATCAGAATGATTTTTATGGCAACAATTGCGCTGGGTGCGTGAAGCAACAACCCAACCAAAATAAGGGCCATGCCCATTGTATCAACCATGCCGGCGCCGTGCATGCGGGCAAAAACATCAGGCAGGCGAACCAATCCGATTGTTCCGGTAATGGTAAAAAACAATCCAGCAATTATAAAAATCCAGCTGGCAATATCAATTAGGGTTCCTGTCTCAATCATACGTCACCGTCTTCATGGTCGCCGACCGGGTAACCAAGGCCTTGAAACTGGACAAATTTTGTTACGGCAACGGTGCCGATAAAATTAATCAATGCATACAAAAGCGCAATATCAAGAAATTCAGGTCGTTCAGTCAAAAAACCGTAGACTGAAATCAAGATCACGCTAAGTGTTCCGGTGGTGTTTACGGCAAGTATGCGGTCAAACACCGTTGGCCCGGAAAATGCACGAAACATCGCAAGCGCAATTGCAACAAGTATTCCAAGTGCTGCGGCGGCAAACATCATTTATCACCAACCTTTTCAGACTCGCTCGGCAAAT
This sequence comes from Rhodospirillaceae bacterium, assembly GCA_029881835.1. Lineage (GTDB taxonomy): Bacteria > Pseudomonadota > Alphaproteobacteria > Rhodospirillales > Magnetovibrionaceae > DAOVVL01. The sequence continues at coordinate 560 of JAOULV010000186.1, read as the reverse complement.
TTTCAAAAGCCGCGCATCGGCGGTTCATTTCACCGCTTTCAACCCCAGCGCGCGACGCACGGGTTAGGGCGTGGACTTCAAAAACATTTCCGCTTTCCGCCGAAATGGTAACCGTTCCCGGTGTTAGCGTAATGGAGTTGGCGTAAATAACTTGGTCAAGTTCGCTTTTTTGCGAAGCCGGGGTTTTAAACACGCTTGTGCTTACCGCATCGCCAATTCCAAGTATGGTTTTGGCAACATCTAGGTTGGATTTTGCAATTTCCTTAATAAGCCACGGCCAGTACATAACAACCTTGGTTGCGTGATGAATGGGGTGACCTTCATGGTCAATCACATCCATGCGATGGGCAATGTATAGCGTTAGCGCAATGGAAAAAGCGCCAAACCCCAGCATTAGAGGTTCAAAATATCCCGATAGCGCCATCCATAAAACGGCCATCGCAAGCCCGAGAGAGATCCCATGCAGCAAAGAGTGTGTCTCCTGTTAATTATTGCTCAAACACAATGAGTTACGCCCCAAAAGCCTACTCTTACTGACCATTGTGTCGACAATAGGTACG
>JAOULV010000185.1 GCA_029881835.1 Rhodospirillaceae bacterium | reverse complement strand
CCTTGGTTTCGGATCCATCCATAATTGCTACGCACGAGTTGGTGGTTCCCAAATCAATGCCGATAACCTTGCTCATAACTATTCCTCCGTCTCGGGCCTTTTAATTAGGCCCCGATAAAATTTTTGCTGTTAACCGATAACTGCTTTCCCTTTAAATTAAGCCCCCCCTGTGGTTCGTCTTTTCAAGCGGCAGGGGCTTTCTATGGGTTCGGCGTTTATATAATCTTGTGAAAATGGTGGCGCAAGCGCTTGGGCCCATAATTCACACATTTTTTTAGTGGCTATTTATTTTTTTCCCTCAGGTTTCCTCGTCTATCTGTGAACCTGGGGTTTTTCCTTGGTTTTCGTATGCTTTTTCCGCCCCCTCGGGTGCGGCTTCGCCGACCCCGCCCGCACCATCGGACTGCCCGTCGCTACCCTGTTCGGCCTTGGGCCCGCCAGTTGCGACTATTACCTGGGCCGGGCGCAAAAGCCTATCGTGCAACATGAAGCCACGGCGCACAACCTGCACCACGGTACCGTCATTAACGTCTGCATTGGGAACTTGGGAAATGGCTTCCATCAAGTTGTGGTCAAATTGTTTGCCCATGGCATCAATCGGTTTGATGGAATTTCTTTCGAACGCACCTAAAAGTTCGTTCATGGTCATATCAATGCCGACATAAAGATTTTTTAAATTGGCATCGGCTTCGCGGGATTCTTCGGGGATTGAAGCAAGCGCCATTGTCATGTTGTCAACCACACCCAATAAATCGCGGCCCAAATCCATATTTTTATATTTGGTATCGTTGGCCCTATCGCGTGCGGCAATGCGCCGGGTGTTTTCTGCATCGGAAACTGCGCGCAAATGTTTATCATTCAATTCGGCAATTTTTGCTTCCAAAACTGCAATTGGATCTTCATCAATTTCACCGCCCGGCAAATCTTCATCCGCCGGATCGGTTTCGGGCGTGGCGCTTTCGGGGTCAAGGGCCGCCTGCATTTCGGCGTCATCTACCGCTGCGGTTTCATCATCGCTTAGGGTTTCGTTATCGATGGGATTTTCTGCAGTTTCCATTTTTTTGTCTTAGCCTTTAATTGAAATTGAGTTTAATTATTTTTTTGAGTTTAAGATTTTTATTTAACCGATCAATCTGCTTACCAAACGCGCGGTATAATCAACCATTGGGATAATGCGCGCGTAATTCATGCGGGTTGGGCCAATAACACCAATGGCGCCAACAATATTTTGTCTGCTGTCTTTGTACGGGCCAACAATTAATGAGCAGCCGGAATGGGAAAATAAATTGTTATCCGCACCGATAAAAATTTGCACACCATCGGCAATGTCGGTTTTTTCCAAAAGGGCGGCCATTGATTCTTTTGCTTCCAGTGCGGCAAAGAGCGCGCGAATGCTTTCTAAATTATTTGCCGCATCGCTGTTTTCTAACAAATGCGACTGACCGCGCACAATAAGTGCCGGCGCACCCCCGCCATTTGCGCCTGACCATACGGCAACGCCCTCTTCCACCACTTTTTTGGTTAGTGCGTCTAATTGGTCGCGATGGTTTTTAAGTTCTTCGTTTATTACTGCAAGCGCTTCATCAAGCGAACGGCCAACCAAATGCGATGATAAATAATTTGTTGCCTGCACCAATGCCGATGGCGGAATATCTATTGGTACTTCGATGATGCGGTTTTCAACCACGCCGTTTTCAGTTACCAGCACAACCAAAGCGCGGCCCGGATTAAGCGAAACAAATTCTATGTGGCGAAGCGGGGTTTGGGTTTTTGGCGCGACCACAAGGCCGGCGCAATTTGAAAGCCCTGATAGGGCGCCGGTTGCGCGTTCCAACATTCCTTCGACCGATGTACCCGATGATTTGCATTGGCCTTCAATGCTTTCGCGTTCATCACGGGTTAAATTTCCGACCTCTAACAAGCCATCAACAAAAAGCCTGAGGCCAATTTCGGTTGGCACGCGCCCGGCCGATGTGTGGGGCGAATATAAAAGACCCGCGTCTTCCAGATCCGCCATGACGTTTCTGATGGTTGCGGGCGAAAGATCAATTCCGGGCATGCGCGAAAGTGTGCGCGAACCAACCGGTTCGCCGGTCTGGATGTAGCCATCGACTAGCGAGCGAAATATTTCGCGCGAACGGTCATTTAATTCCGTAATCATCGGCTTTGGTGTTTTTCCCAAAATTCAAAATTGTGGGCCATAAGTAGTCGCGTGCACCTGCCCAGTCAACTTAATGCCTCAGGTCTTTGAACCTTTGACAGGCGGGCCACGCCCAAGTAGCTTCCAAACTTAAAATCAAGCTTAAGCTATAAACTATACACAACCAATTCGGAGCACCCCCACACCCATGAGACCCTCTGGCCGCGAATTTGACCAACTGCGCCCCATTTCCATCGAACCGGGCTTTGCCAAGCACGCCGAGGGTTCGGCCATGGTGCGCTTTGGCGATACCCACGTTTTGTGTACCGCATCACTTGAAACCCGGGTTCCGCCCTGGCTCAAAGGTAAGGGCAAAGGCTGGGTCACGGCCGAATACGGCATGCTTCCGCGCGCCACCTCTGAACGCATGAGCCGCGAAGCGGCAAGGGGCAAACAATCGGGGCGCACGCAGGAAATACAGCGCCTTATCGGCAGATCGTTACGTGCGGTTACCGATTTGGAAGCCATGGGCGAAATGCAGGTAACGGTAGATTGCGACGTAATTCAGGCAGACGGTGGCACACGCACCGCCAGCATTACCGGCGCCTATGTTGCCCTGCACCTGGCATTTCAAAAAGCGGTGGATGACGGGATTATTAGTTCCATTCCGCTAACGGATCAAGTTGCGGCAGTTTCGTGCGGCCTTTATGAGGGGGCGGCGTTGCTGGATTTGGATTATATCGAAGACAGCGCGGCCGAGGCCGACACCAATTTCGTCCTCACGGGGCGCAAGGGGATTGTCGAAATTCAAGGAACGGCTGAAGATTTCCCCTTTTCCGAAGAACAGTTCATGCAATTACTTGGCCTTGCTAAAAAAGGCGTGGATGAGCTTGTGGCCCTGCAAAAACAGGTGCTAGGCATTGACTAACCTTGGTACTAATAATGCGAAACATCGCCATTTTTCCGGCGGCAAGCTGGTAATTGCCAGCCACAACCCCGGCAAAGTGCGCGAAATTAACGACCTGCTGGCCCCGTTTGGCGCAGATGTTGTTTCGGTTGCGGAACTTGGCCTGCCCGAACCGGTTGAAGACGGCGATACGTTCATAAAAAACGCTGAAATCAAGGCATTGGCCGCAGCAACCGCATCTGGCTTTCCGGCATTGGCCGACGATAGCGGGCTTTGTGTCCATGCCCTTAACAATGAACCGGGGGTTTATTCGGCCCGCTGGGCAGGGGAAAGCAAAGATTTCGTGTTAGCAATGAAAAAAGTGGCGGGTGCCCTTGAAAAAGCAGAAGAATCTGGAAACACCGATAAATCAGCGCATTTTGCCTGCGCCCTGACCATAGCGTGGCCCGATGGGCACACGGAAACTTTTGAGGGCAAGGTGCTGGGGCAAATGACTTGGCCCATGCGGGGAAATAACGGTTTTGGTTATGATCCGGTATTTATGCCGGACGGGTTTGATATAACCTTTGGCGAAATGGAGCCCGAAAAAAAGCATTCCATGAGCCACCGGGCTAGGGCATTTGCCCTTTTGGTCGATGCCTGCTTTGCCAGCCGTTCCGATACCTGATTTGATATTTATCTT
>JAOULV010000183.1 GCA_029881835.1 Rhodospirillaceae bacterium | reverse complement strand
AGGGTGGCCCAAGGCATGGTTGAGGGTTCCAACGTAGAGCCAATAATTGAAATGGCCCGGATGATGGAAGTTTCAAGGCAGTACATGTCGGCACAAAAAATGATCGACAACGAAGATGACCGCATCCGCCGCATGGTGCGCGAGCTTCCGAGCCTGACAAGCGGGCAATAGCAAATAGAACAACAAGGCAAGTTTAGCAGGAATATTTAAAAAAAATAATCGCCGCAAAAGGCATTTGACGGAACGAATAAATAAAGGAGCAAAAAAATGAGATCGCTTAGCATTGCTGCAACGGGCATGCTTGCCCAACAAAGAAACGTCGAGGTTGTTTCCAACAACTTGGCCAACATGAACACAACCGGTTATATGCGCCGGCGCACTGAATTTCATGATCTAATGTATCAAAGCCTGCGCCGGGTTGGCTCAACCTCATCTGATGCCGGAACGATAATTCCATCCGGTGTACAACTGGGTCTTGGTGTCAAACTGGCTGCGGTTTACCGCATTCATGAACAAGGCAACCTTAGCCCCACCGACAACACCTTTGACATGGCCATACAAGGCAACGGCTACTTTCAGGTTCAAATGCCAGACGGCACAACCGGTTACACCCGCGATGGAACCTTTCAGTTAAATGCCGAAGGGCAAATTGTTACCCATGATGGATATGCGGTGTTGCCGGCCATAACGGTACCCGATAATGCGGTTGATGTTGTTATCAACACTTCTGGCGAGGTTCAGGTAAAGCTTGATGGTCAGGTTGATTATCAAAATGTCGGGCAGTTACAAATAGCCAACTTCGCCAACGATACCGGATTGGATTCGGTCGGTTCTAACCTTTATCTGGAAACGGCATCGTCGGGTGGAGCCACAACTGCCGCGCCCGGAAGCGCCGGTTACGGAACAATTTTGCAAGGGTTTCTTGAAACATCCAACGTTAATGCGGTGGAAGAAATTTCAAACCTGATATCGGCACAGCGCGCATATGAAATGAACTCCAAGGTTATTACCACCTCGGACGAAATGATGCGCACCGTTTCGAACCTTAGGTAAGTCATGGCAATAGCAATTATGGACAATAAACAAATGAAAGGAAAAGTTATGAAAAAATATATATTCATATTTCTTGCCGCCTTTGTTTTTGCGCCAATGAGCGCCATTGCCGGCGAATCAATGGATGAAATGCCGACATCATTAAACAGCTTTATAACGGTAAGCAGTGATGTTGTTGTGCTGGGTGACATATTTTCAAACGCCGGAGAAAAAGCTGGTCAAGCCGTTGCCTACGCACCAAATGCCGGACAAAAAGCGGTGTTTGATGCGCCCTGGTTAGGCCGGGTCGCCAAGGCATTTAACCTTGGTTGGGAGCCTGTTTCCGGGCTTGAGCGTGTGGTGGTTGAAAGAAATTCCGAAGTAATTGAATCTGACGCAATAAAATCGGTTTTAATTGACCGCCTTATCGCCGAAGGAATTGACCCATCATCGGAAATCACCCTTGCCAATGATTCAATGCGCCTGTACGCGCCAGCCGGTAGCGACAACGATATAAAAATTGATGACTTATCTTATGATCGTTTTGGCGGCAGCTTCGTCGCAAAAATGTCATGGCAGGGCGAAAATGGCTCGCAGATCATTCGTGTACGTGGTCGGGTTGACCAAGTAACCGAAGTGCCGGTTATGGCAAGGCGGATTATGCGCGGCGATATAATTTCCAAACGCGATATTCGCTGGGTAAAAGTTCGCTCAAACCGTTTGCAACGCGACATGATTGTCGATCATTCAGATCTTATTGGGATGACCGCCAGGCGCACCATTGCATCTGATCAACCCATCAGAACATCAGAGGTTCGCCGCCCGCTTATGGTGACAAAAGGTTCAAGCGTAACGATTGAGCTAACTACGCCTTTGATGCAATTAAGCACCAAAGGCCGAGCCCTTGAAGGGGGAAGCCGTGGCGACATAATTCGTATTTCAAATTTGCAAACAAACACCGTTATTGAGGCCGAGATAACGGGGCCCGGTATTGCCCGGGTCAGTTCTTCGGTCAACCTGGCCATGAAGTAACATGAGAGATTCAAGGAGAACGGCCATGAATACAAAAACAAACAAAAGTGTGCTAGCGGTACTTGCTGTAAGTTTCAGCGCATTGGCATTGTCTGCTTGCCAGACCACATCACGCATCGCTGAAATTGGTGATGGGCCAGAGCTAAGCCAAATAACCAACCCGCAAGTAATGCCAAAATACCGTCCGGTATCAATGCCGATGCCGCAAGGCGAGGCGTTAAACCAGAACCCCAATTCACTTTGGCGTCCGGGGGCGAAAGCATTTTTCAAAGACCACCGGGCCAAGGATGTGGGCGATACTTTGGTTGTCAATCTTTCGTTAAACGATAGCGCGTCTTTAGCGAATTCAACCGCACGCAAACGCAACGACAGTGAAGACACCGATGTGACCAAGCTTATGGGTTTTGAAACCAAGCTTACAAAAAATAACTTACCCGTAGGGTTTGATCCGACCAGCGTTATTAGCTTTGGCAATAACCACAATACATCGGGTGATGGCTCTATCGGGCGAAGCGAACAAATTAGCCTTACTTTTGCAGCCGTTGTAACGCAGGTTCTGCCCAACGGATCGTTGGTGATTTTGGGCCGACAAGAAGTGATGGTTAATTCAGAATTACGTGAGTTGATGGTAACGGGCGTCGTTCGCCCGGGCGATATTGAATCGGACAACACCGTCACCCACGAACGTATTGCCGAGATGCGCGTGGCCTACGGCGGCCGCGGTACGCTCAGCAATCTCCAGCAACCTCGCTGGGGAACTCAGATCTGGGATATCTTGTTCCCGTTCTGAGCCTTCGATCGTTCCCGTTCGGAATTGGTTGACCTAATGTCATCCTTTTCCACAAAACTTAAGGCCGGAGTTTTTTACTCCGGCCTTCTTTTGTTTTAAAGAGCGCGTCATAAGACGCGACGCACGCTTGTTCTTTATTCAGCGGCCAAATGGCCGCCGCCGCTTATGCGGCGCTCTTAACAATCAATCATCCCTATGGGTTTTTTCCATCCGTTCGTGGCGTTCCTGCGCATCTATTGAAAGGGTTGCAATCGGGCGGGCTTCCAGCCTGCGCACAGAAATTGGCTCATGGGTATCTTCGCAATAACCGTACGAGCCATCTTCAATGCGTTCTAACGCTTCGTCGATTTTGCTAATCAATTTGCGGGCCCGGTCACGGGTTCTTAGTTCCAGCGCGTGCTCGGTTTCAAGCGAAGCACGATCAGCGATGTCGGGTTCCAGCATGGAACTTTCCTGCAGGTGCTGAATTGTTTCACTTGATTCATTTAAAAGCTCGGCCTTCCATTCGATCAAACGCTGACGGAAATATTCCTTCATCGTTGGATTCATGAATTCTTCCTTATCGGAAGGTGCGTAATCTGGTGGAAGTGTAACGTTCATTTGTAATATGTCCCTTAAACGGGCATTTGGCCTAAAATTTAAGACCTGCCCCCCACTTCGTTAATTGCGGGGGGATTTATATGGAAGCCACGCCATCAAGGCAAGGGTGCTGTGGGCGGGTTTTGGCTTTTGCTGGTGGAAAAAGCGGGAAAAGATCTGTAACTACTTGGTATATTTGGCAATTTCTACTTCTGCGCGAAGTTCTATTTCATCCAGTATATCATTTAGCCGCCTATCGCTGACCTTTTTTCGCTCTGAGCGTATTTTATGGGCTATT
>JAOULV010000184.1 GCA_029881835.1 Rhodospirillaceae bacterium | reverse complement strand
TTTCATCGCAAAAGGTTTTATCAAGCGTTGGCATTTGGGATGAAATTGAAAACGAAACCGCGCCAATAAATGATATTCGTGTGGCCGATGGGCACTCGCCATTATTTTTACATTATGACCATACCGAAATTGGCGGCGAACCATTTGGCTATATGGTTGAAAACCGTTCAATCAGAAAAGCATTACAAATTTTGTTACCCAAAGAAAAAAACATAAAACACTTCGCCCCGGCCGAGGTAGCTAATATTGAACGCGATGAAGCGGGCGTTAGTGCAACATTAAATGACGGCAGTAAAATAAACGCCGCATTGGTAATTGGTTGCGAAGGGCGCGTATCACCCACGCGCGAAAGCGCAGATATAAAACTTACTAAATGGTCATATAATCAAACCGGAATCGTCTGCACGGTTGAACACAAACGCCCACACAATTTTTGTGCGCAAGAACACTTTTTGCCAAGCGGGCCGTTTGCAATTTTGCCATTGGCAGGCACAGCAGAAAAACCCGGGTGTCGTTCATCCATTGTCTGGACCGAACGATCTGACCTTGCGCCGATAATGATGAATTTAGATGATGAAGATTTTTTAGAAGAACTGCAATTGCGCTTTGGTGATTTTTTGGGCGAACTTAAAATCATCGGCCCGCGTTTTGCCTACCCGTTAACATTACAATTTGCACAAAGCTACACCGCCGAACGCCTGGCATTGGTAGCCGATGCCGCGCACGGAATGCACCCCATTGCCGGTCAGGGTCTTAACATGGGGTTGCGTGATGTTGCGGTAATGGCAGAAATTTTAAGTGACGCGAAAAAAGCTGGGCTCGATATCGGCAGTGCAGAAGTTTTAGAAAAATATGCCCGCTGGCGCAGGTTTGATAATACCTTGATGTTGGCGGTAACAGATGCATTAACGCATTTGTTTTCCAACGACATAAAACCGTTAAAGCTGGCGCGCGATATTGGCCTGGCGGCGGTAAACCAGATGCCCCCGTTAAAGAAACTGTTCATGCGTCATGCAATGGGAACGGTTGGTGAATTGCCAAAACTAATGCGCGGCGAAAGATTATAAATTATTTATTGGTTGCGTTTAAGGTTCGCGCTTTAAGCCGGCGGCTTCCAGATTTTTTAGATATTCAGCCCACATGGCATCACCGTTTGATCCCAGCTCAAACAGGTAATCCCACGTATAAATGCCGCTATCGTGCAGGTCATCGAATTTAATTTCGATGGCATAATTGCCAACCGGCTTTAATTCCATGATGGCTACATTTTTACGCCCGCCGATAATTTTCTTTTCATCCGGGCTGTGGCCCTGAATTTCAGCCGATGGGCTTTCGACCCGCAAAAGCTCGGCGGTGATGGAAAACTTTTCTCCGCCTTCGAAATCAACTTCTAATTTGTTGTCTTCGCGGTTTAGGCGAATTTCGGTTGGCTTGTGCTGTTGACCACGGGGGTTGTTTGCGCTGGCGGTGGATGTGTTCATTTAATTTATATCCTAAAATTTCGGCTGGTTGGTTATGTGGGGGCGGGGCCCCATAAATAAAAGGTAATTAATATTTTAAAACTGCTTATTGGTTAATTTCACGCGCTTCGGATTGCAACATAATGGGGATGCCATCCCTAATTGGGTAGGCCAGGCCTGCTTTATCGCTGATAAGTTCGCCCGCATTTGCGTCATATCTTAATGGTGCCTTGCTAACCGGGCAGACAAGCATTTCTAACAATTTTCTGTCGGTTTTTTGCGTTTCTGGCATTGTAAACAGTCCTTGCTTTTAAAATAACATCAGTGGTGGATTGTGCTGGTATGCCCGCCATCGCCCGACATATTAAACAGCTGTATCAACATTTCGGCGCGCTGGGATTGATCGGGCAGTTCTAATAATGCCTGTTTTTCGCCCGATGAAAACGGGCAGGTCATTACCAACGATGAAACCAGCGCACTGTATGATGCTTGGCTTACCTCGTCCCAATCCACTTCGATATTTTTCCCGTCTAAAAATTTTTTCATCAAAGAAATCAATTTTTCGCGCGAGACGCCTTCGCGTTCGTTCATTAGCGCCAAATCATCAACATAAGGCATATAATCAACCATCGCGGTGCGATAGCCACCACTGGCCAACTGTTCAGAGATAATACGAAAGCGCATAACCCCTTGAATAATTATTTGGTATGTTCCGTCGGCTGAATCAAAAAAGGACATAATTCGCGCAAGCGTTCCGGTTTGGTATATTGCCACATCATTTGGAACCGGATCGGACGCATCAATTTGTGGTTGGACTATGCCAATGTAATGTCCGTTAGAAAAACAATCATCAACTAAGTTAATGTAGCGCTCCTCAAAAACATTTAATGGAATATGGGCAAACGGCATCAGCACCACACGAGAAAGCGGAAACAGCGCTATCTGGCTTGGCAGTGAAGCAATCTGGTTATGTCCCATTGTCATTTTTAAAAAATCCTAAAGCTTTTTTAAGAAAACAAAATTATTGAAAGTTTTTGCCGACCATCAATAACCAATTCATCATTTGCGCCAAGGGCATCAAATATTTTTATCAGCTGTTTGCGTGCGGCAGCGTCGTTCCATTTTTTATCTTTGCTAATCATAAACAGCAATTGTTCAATGGCACCTGCTGTATTACCGCTGGCGTATAGTGCCATGGCATATTCCATGCCCGCTTCCATGTCTTTGGGGTTTGCTTTTGCCTTTTCGCCAAGTGCGCCCAAATTATTATCATCGCCCAAGCCCGCGCCCTGTTCGGCAAGCTCTAAAACCGAAATGGCTGCACTAACGTCTTTATCTAATTTCGTTTTATCATCAAGCGCATTTACGGTTTCGCGCGCATCATCAATATTGCCATTCATAACTTGCGCGCGAATAAGCCCGCCAAGGGCTGCAATTATGCTTTCATCATGACCTAGCACTTGCATAAAAATATCTTCGGCTGTTTGTCCGTCGCCCGCGCTAAGTGCTTCCATGCCCGCTTGCATGGCGGCATCAATGGGGGATTTGGCATCGCCAACCAATTTGTCGATAAATGCCTGTAGTTGGCTTTCGGGCAATGCGCCCTGAAACGCGTCAACCGGCTTGCCGTCTTTAAAAGCATAAACGGTGGGAATGGATTGAATGCGCAACTGTTGGGCAAGCGGCTGGTTTTCATCAACATTGATTTTTACCATCCGCACTAAACCACCCATGCGGGTTACCAGCTTTTCCAGCATCGGCCCAAGGGTCTTGCACGGCCCGCACCACGGCGCCCAAAAATCAACTATCACCGGAACCTGGGTTGAGGCTTCAATAACGTCGCGCATAAAGCCCTCGGTGTTTGATTCCACAACCAACCCGCCAGCCGCGCCTTGGCCCATCGGCCCGCCTGCGGGCAGGTCCGTCATTGTATCTGTGATAATGCCTTCGCTCGGTTGGTCTTCCATTATAATTCCATCTAAAAATCTATAATCTGTTGGTGGTCTAGGCACACAAAAACCCGGGGTTTCAAGGCCGACGGCAGGACAGAAATGGTCTTTTTTGCCGCTGGGCGCAAGGGTATACAATAAATACCATACAAAAAAGCCGCTTTAGGGCTGGGCCATTGTATGGGGGACTTAAGTCTGGGCAAAAGGCAAAATAATAAAAATCCGCCAAATTGCCCATGGGGGCTTGCAAACTGTCATACTTGGCGTATTATCGCGCCGCTTTACCGGGTTGAGCGGGCGTAGCTCAGGGGTAGAGCGCAAC
>JAOULV010000182.1 GCA_029881835.1 Rhodospirillaceae bacterium | reverse complement strand
GCCCGATGTTGATCAAGCCATAGCCGCAACCAAAAAACCCGTTGTCCGGGTGTTGGCATCTGACGGTACAGAGCTTGCTTTTTCCGGCGATATATACGCCCCACCGGTTGATATTTTAGACCTGCCACCGCAATTGCCCCACGCCATTTTGGCGACCGAAGACAGGCGGTTTTATGACCATTTCGGTATTGATCTTATTTCGGTGGCGCGCGCGGTTTTTGTCAATCTTTGGGCCGGCTCCATTCGCCAGGGTGGGTCAACCATTACCCAGCAGGCGGCGAAAAACCTGTTTTTAACGCCCGATCGCACATTTAAACGCAAAGCCCAAGAAACAATTTTGGCTTTGTGGCTGGAAGCAAAGTTTTCCAAAGACCAAATTTTTACAATTTATCTCAACCGGGTTTATTTCGGTTCGGGCGTTTATGGGGTTAATGGTGCGGCCAAACATTATTTTGGTGTTGCGGCAACAAACCTAAATACGTTGCAAGCGGCAATGCTGGCGGGAATGTTAAAAGGGCCAAACAAATATAACCCGGCGACCAACCCCAAGTTAGCCTTGGACCGCGCCCATCAGGTTTTGGCAAATATGGTGGCCGGCGGATACATCGACCAAGCCCATGCCGACAGGGCCAAAAAAGAAAATCTCGGCACCAAGTCGGCCAAACAACGGCGCAGTAAAATGGCGCGTCATTTTACCGATTGGGTTTTATCGCTAGCGCCTGATTTTGTGACATTGGATCAAGACGTCACCGTAATAACCACACTTGATTCTTCCTTGCAGAAAAAAGCCGAAAAAACCGTTGACCTATGGATGCGCGATGGTGGCCCGGCGATGAAAGCCAATGCCAGCGAAACCGCACTGCTTTCCCTTGCGCCCGATGGTGCGGTGTTGGCGATGGTCGGGGGAAAAAGCTGGGGGCAAAACAAATTTAACCACGCGGTTCAGGCACAGCGTCAACCGGGTTCGGCTTTCAAGCCAATTGTTTTTCTGGCGGGACTTGAAGCGGGCTTTAAACCAGAAAGCACATTTAACGATGAACCATTAACCATTGATGGCTGGTCGCCAAACAATTTCAAACGTGAATATTTGGGCCCCCTAAGCATGGCTGATGCCTTAACCCGCTCCATTAACACGGTCGCGGTAAAAATTTCCGAACGCGCAGGGCGGGAAAATGTAAAAAATACCGCAAGGCGTTTGGGTCTAAGTGGCGACCTTGTTTCCACTCCGGCATTGGCGCTGGGGGTTAGTGGAACAAACCTTTTGGAATTAACGTCCGCTTATGGGGTTATTGCTAATGGCGGTTTTGCAATCTGGCCTTATGCCATTAATGAAATAAAAGACGGATCTGGAAAAACTATTTATTCACGTAGCGGTTCCGGCCCGGGGCGCATTGTAAAACCCGAACAGGTAAAACAAATGCGCAAAATGTTAGAAGCGGTAATAAGCTCTGATAACGGAACCGGAAAAAAGGCGCGGCTAAAAGGTTTGGCCGCAGGCAAAACCGGAACCAGCCAAGATTATCGTGATGCATGGTTTATCGGCTTTACCCCTGATTTGGTAACAGGGGTGTGGGTTGGTAATGACGATTCAAGCCCGATGAAAAATGTTACCGGTGGTTCAATCCCGGCGCAAATGTGGAAAGATTATATGCTTTCTGCAAGCAAGCCCGCATATGCGTGGGGGCAAATACCAACCGACAAACAAATTGCCGATGGTGCCACCAGTGGACCTGCGGGGCCAAATATTTTTGAAGTCCTGTTTGAAAGTATTTTTGGGAAATAAAAATTATTTGCCGTTCATTTTTTTGACCGTGCCGGTGGTGGAATGGCCCTTTTTTATTTTTGCCAAATAAACCTTGCCACCATAACCTTCGACCACGTCGGCACCAACCACCGCGTCTTTGCTGTAATCGGCACCTTTTATTAAAACGTCCGGTTTGAAAGTTTTAATAAGCTTTAGTGGGGTTTGTTCTGAAAAAATTACAATTGCGTCAACCGCCGACATGGCACCCAAAACCTGGGCACGCGATGTTTCGCCCTGAATGGGGCGGTCTTTGCCTTTTAATTTTTTTACCGAACTATCGGAATTAAGACCCACCACCAAACGGTCACACTGGGCGCGGGCTTCGCTTAACAATGAGACGTGTCCGGGATGAAGCAAATCAAAACAGCCGTTGGTAAAGCCCACGCTTAAGCCCGCATCGCGCCACGAACTAATGCGCAATCCCATTTCTTCGGCGTTCATGACCTTGGCTTCGGCCACACCCAGTTCGCGTTTATGGATGGCGTGGATCATTTCGCTAGTGGTTGCGGTTGCGGTTCCTGATTTGCCGACCACGATACCGGCGGCAATATTGGCCAACTTTGCCGCTTGTTCGGCGCTGTTGCCGTTCGCAATACCCAAGGCCAACACGGCTACCACCGTATCGCCGGCACCCGATACATCATAAACATCCAAGCTTTCGGCTTTCAGGTGGACGGGCGTTCCCTTGGCGGAAACTAACGTCATTCCTTTTTCGCTACGCGTTGCCAAAACCGCACCAACGCCGGCTGATTTAATTAAGCTGCGCGCGGCTTTTATTACTTCGTCATCACTATTAACCGTCATCCCGGTTGCTTCGGATAATTCTTTTTTATTGGGCGTAATTATATCAACGCCACGATAGCGCGAATAATCCCGCCCCTTGGGGTCGGCAATGACTGTTACCTTTGCCTTGTTTGCCATTTTTACAATTTGTGAAATTACGTTTTCTGACAAAACACCCTTACCGTAATCGGAAAGCACAACCGCACCAAAATTTTTAATAACACTTTTAACGCGGCTGATTATTTCGTTTTCAGCATTTTTATCAAGCGGGGATGCGTCTTCAATATCTGCGCGCATCATTTGTTGGGTGCCGGCGACAAAACGCGATTTAATTGTTGTTGCTCGCCCGGGCACCGTTGCGCTTAAAAAATCAATCGTCCCAAGCTTACGCACCAGCCGTGTTATTTCAACCCCGGCACCATCATCGCCCAACACCGAAACTATTGCCCCACTGGCCCCAAGCGCGGCCACGTTGGCGGCAACATTGCCGCTACCGCCCAACATTACTTTTTCATTTTTAATATGCAAAACCGGAATGGGCGCTTCGGGGGAAATGCGATCAACCGTTCCTTTGATATAACGATCAAGCATGATGTCACCAATGGTAAGCACGCGTGCATTTTTAAGCTGCTCAACCAGTGGTAAAATTAAATCGTTGCTCGCCTTGGTTTTGCTCATGGTTTTTTCTTAGCTGCCTTTAAATGTTGCCTTGTTATTTAAGTGAAGAAAAATATTTAATAGTTTTATCAAGCCCGTCATCAATTGCAATTTTTGGTTCCCAACCAATTAATTTTTTTGCTCTTGTGATATCGGGGCAGCGTTGCATCGGATCATCGGTTGGCAAATCCTTGAAAACCAATTTTGATTTTGAATTGGTTTTTTTAATAATTTTTTCTGCCAATTCTAAAATTGTAAATTCACCAGGGTTGCCCAAATTAACCGGCATCGCTGTGCCATCCGGCGCATTCATTAAACCAATCATGCCTTCTATTAAATCATCAACATAACAAAAAGATCTGGTTTGTTTGCCATCACCGTAAATTGTTATGTCATCATTTGCCAATGCCTGCATGATAAAATTAGAAACCACCCGCCCGTCATTGGGGTGCATGCGCGGCCCATAGGTATTAAATATGCGCGCTATGCGTATTTC
>JAOULV010000181.1 GCA_029881835.1 Rhodospirillaceae bacterium | reverse complement strand
GTGTGTTGGCCGCCACGTCCGGTTTTAAAAACCGGAAATTTTTCTTTATCTAACAGGTCGGCATCATTGGCGCTGGTGCCGGCGGTATAAAGGGGCGGGTGTTCAACCAGCCATACCGCATCGGGGGTTGCTTGTTCGCGGATGGCACTGGCGCGCGCCTGCATTTTTTCCACCGCCCGGGCGTAGGGAACCAACCCTTCTTCAGGGCACCAATCAACCGCATTTTCGCTCGTGGGAATATCGCGCAAAACCATTTAATAACCCTTTTTAAAGCCCCTTTTTACCAGCTAAATATACCCAAAAGCCTAAAAACGTGAATTAAAGTCGAAAAAGCCCCAAAGCCACGCTAAGGAAGCTTGATTGGGGTCAAACTATTTGGTATTCCCCCCACAGGCAACGCCGACCTTAAATTATTGGTCTGCGTGGCCGGATTTGGCTTTATGCGGTCGTGGCGGAACTGGTAGACGCGCAGCGTTGAGGTCGCTGTGGGAGCAATCCCGTGGAAGTTCGAGTCTTCTCGACCGCACCACAAATCCAAAGGGGCTCGCCGCTATTTTTGGCTGCGAGCCCCTTTTTTCGTGTATTGTCTGCTAACGCAAACCAAGACGGCGGAAATTTCACCATGAGTGAGCTAGAAACAAAAACCCCTGAAGCGGCAAATAACGAAGCCCAAAATCAGAACGAAAGTGCGTCCGAGGGCCAAATCGGTCTTGAGAGCACCGTTGTTGCCAGCGTTATTACCGCGCTTGAGGCCAGCGACGAAGAGGCCGTGCGCGAATTGGTTGAACCGCTGCATTATTCCGATGCCGCCGATCTGGTTGAGCAGCTAAACGTTGAACAGCGCCGCCAGTTGATCGAACAAGCCCACGATGCGCTTGATCCTGAATTTTTGGTCGAAATTGATGAAACCGTTCGTGACGAAATCATTGAACACATCGGCATCGAAAATGTCGCCAATGCAGTATCCAATCTTGATACCGATGACGCGGTCAACGTTATTGGCGAACTGGAAGAAGAAGATCAGCAACAGGTATTGGAATCAATTTCCGTTGCTGATCGCGCGATAATCGAAAAATCGCTTTCTTATCCGGAATACAGCGCCGGGCGTTTGATGCAACGCGAAGTCATGACCGTTCCACAATTTTGGACGGTTGGCGAAACAATCGATTTCATGCGCCAAATCGCCGAACAGGATGATTGGGCGGTTCCTGATCTTTATTATGAAATTGTGGTGGTTGACCCGAAACATTGCCCGGTCGGCAGGGTTCCACTCAGCACGCTGTTAAGCGCCAAGCGACCGGTCAAGATTACCGACATAATGTCTAGCGAAATAAAACTTATTTCCGCCACCATGGACCAAGAAGAAGTGGCGCATTTGTTCCGTCAGCGCGATCTTGTTTCGGCCTCGGTGGTTGATGACGAAGGCCGCCTGGTCGGCATGATAACCATTGATGACGTGGTTGACGTTATTGACGAAGAAGCCGAAGAAGACATCATGCGTATGGGTGGTGTGCGCGAGGATGATTTCTATTCCGCCGCAATCGACACCACGCGTGCGCGTTTTTCATGGCTGTTTATTAACCTTGGCACCGCTATCGCCGCCTCATTGGTGATTGGTTTGTTTCAGGCATCTATCGAACAAATTGTCGCCTTGGCGGTATTGATGCCGATTGTCGCATCCATGGGCGGCAATGCCGGAACCCAGACCCTGACCGTTGTGGTGCGCGCCTTGGCGACCAAGGAAATTACGCCTGCCAATGCCATGCGCCAGGTGGGCAAAGAATTCATGGTTGGCGCTATCAACGGCGTATTGTTTGCGGTGCTGATGGGGGTGGTGGCGTGGCTGTGGTTTGATGTGCCGATGCTTGGCGTTGTTATCGCCATGGCCATGGTGGTTAACCTTGTGGTTGCTGGCCTTGCCGGTGCATCCATTCCGATGGCATTGGAAAAAGTGGGCGTTGATCCGGCAATTGCATCTAGCGTTTTTCTTACAACCGTTACCGATGTAATAGGGTTTTTGGTGTTTCTTGGACTCGGCACATGGTTGCTGATATAATCTGTCTTAGCTACAAACAATCAATGGGCGGCCCAAAACGTTCTGTTGCATGGGTTGGAATAGATGGATGAAAATAAACTTTCCACAATAAGGGTCCTGGTTGTCGATCCTTATTCTCAATTACGTGAAATTATACGCGATATCTTGTTGCGCGGGATTGGGGTTGAAGAAGTATTTGAAGCAAAGGATGGCGAAGAAGCTGCCCGCTTGATGAGCGATTACCGCCCCGATGTGGTAATAGCCGATTCAACCATGAAACCGCTAAACGCAATTGATCTAACCAAACGCATTCGTTCTGGTGAAAGCGGGGCAGACCCTAAAACTGCGGTAATAGTAATTTCCGGGCGCGCCGAAGTCGGCGAAATACTTGCCGCGCGCGATGCCGGTGCCAATGAATATTTGGCAAAGCCCGTTTCGGCAAAAATACTGGAACTAAGGTTGCATTCAATTTTTGAACACCCCCGTCCATTCGTGCGGGTGGATAATTTTTTTGGCCCCGACCGCCGCCGCCACGATGGAAGCGGTTTTACCGGCAAGGAAAAGCGTACCCATGACAATTCGCAGGCCACCAACGAATGACGCTCAATCTTATTAAGCTATCGGTCGGAACCGAAAACATTGCCGATTTGGCCATGTGGCAAAAAGAGCGGGTAAAGCACAATAAATCCATAAAAAGATGGAAAACCCATCAATCAAGCCCGCGCCACATTACCCGCCAATGGCCCAAGCGCCGTGATGAGCTGCTTGACGGTGGTTCAATTTATTGGGTTATCAAAGGGGCCATCAGGGCGCGCCAGCGCATTATTGCGCTGGAAGAAGTCCCGGTTGAGGCAGATGACGCGAGAGACGGAAAAATGCCCAAACCAAAATGCGCGCTTGTATTGGACCGGGAACTTATCCCCACCCAGGCCCAGCCCCACCGCGCTTTTCAGGGTTGGCGCTACCTTGACGGGGCGAAGGCACCAAAGGATTCAGCCAAAGGAAGCGCGGAAATACCCGAAGAACTTGCCGCCCAACTAAGCGATCTGGGGCTGCTTTGACGGTCATTTTTAAGGGCTGTTGCATCGGATACATTTTAGGCCACAATGGGCGAAATAAGTGATCGATTCTATTTTTAAGCAATAAACAAAAGGATAGGGGTGGCCCCATGGCAGGAAGCGTTAATAAGGTAATTTTGGTGGGTAATCTGGGGCGCGACCCCGAGGTGCGTTTCACGCAGGATAACAAAAAAATCGTTACACTAAGCGTGGCCACATCCGATTCATGGAAAGACAAAAACACTGGCGAGCGTCGGGAAAAAACCGAATGGCACCGGGTGGTTATTTTCAACGAAGGCCTTGCCAATATTTCCGAACAATACCTGCGTAAAGGTTCGAAAGTTTACATCGAAGGCGCACTGCAAACCCGCAAATGGACCGACAAAGACGGGGTAGATAAATATTCTACCGAAGTGGTATTGCAGGGCTTTAACTGCGTCATGACCATGCTTGACGGGCGCAGTGGCGGTGGCGATACAGGCGGCGGTTCGGGTGGTGATTTCCCAGATTCTTCAGGTTCATCTGGTGGCGGCTCTGGCGGTGGTAGTGATTTTTCCGGCCCCGGTGGCGGACTGGATGATGAAATCCCGTTTTAGGATGCGCATCGGCTAAAACCTAAAAAAACTGCTCACAACTGTTTGATTTGAAAAGAAAA
>JAOULV010000008.1 GCA_029881835.1 Rhodospirillaceae bacterium | reverse complement strand
CAGACCACCGCCTAACGCTCGGTCAAGCTCGGCAATTCCGGTTTTTGTGCGGGGCGGGGTTTTGCCGCCACCTTCAAGCCCGACAAATTCAACTTTGCGACCTTTCGCGCCGCCCAACCCCTTGGGCGCGCTTTCAGGGGCGGCTTCTTCTGAAATGGTGTTCCATGCCCCGCAGGCATCGCAACGCCCTGACCACTTGGTGGTTTCGGCGCCGCAGTCTTGGCAAACGTATCTGGTTTTTGCTTTGGCCAATTTTGATTACTTTTTTGTTATGCCCGAACCGCCATTTTAATTGGCCCTTCGGCACGCCCGTGGATGAACTGATCTACATATTCGTTGTCGGAATGGTCGATATCTGCGACCGGGCCGGCCCAAATTATTTTGCCGTGATAAAGCATGGCAACACGGTTTGCAATTTTGCGCGCTGAGGCCATGTCATGGGTAATGGAAAGGGCGGTTGCGCCTACTTCGCGGGTGACCTTTACAATCAGGTCGTTAATTACGTCGGCCATAATCGGGTCTAGCCCGGTGGTCGGTTCGTCAAAAAATATTATTTCCGGGTCGGCGCAAATGGCGCGGGCCAAACCAACACGTTTTTGCATGCCGCCGGAAAGTTCGGCCGGAAACAAATCCGCCACGTCCGATATTAAACCCACTTGGGAAAGTTTCTGGATGGCAATTTCTTTGGCCTCAACCCGGTTTACGCGTTTTTCCGCCAAAATACCAAAGGCAACGTTTTCCCACACCGGCAATGAATCAAACAATGCCGCGCCTTGGAACAGCATGCCGAATTTATTGTTTATCCGTTCGCGCTCAGACGCCCCCATGCGGGTTACTTCTTCGCCATCAACCTTGATTGACCCGCTATCGGGTCTAAGTATGCCAAGAATGGATTTAAGCATTACCGATTTGCCGGTACCCGACCCGCCAATAACCACAACGCTTTCACCGGGGGCTACGTCCAAATTCACTCCGTCTAAAACCACCTTGCGCCCGAACGCTTTTTTAACGCCGCTTAGGCTTATTTTTGGGTTTGTTGAAGATGTTGCGTTCATTTATTTTTTTCCGGCCCTTATTTGGCAAAAAACATTTCGGTCAAGATGTAATCAAACGAAAGAATAAGTATGCACGCAGACACCACCGCATTGGTGGTGGCGGTGCCGACCCCTTGGGCGCCGCCGCGTGAATTGTAACCGTGATAACAACCCATCAATGTAACAATAAAACCAAACACCGCCGCCTTGACCAAACCTGATGTAACATCTTCAAAGGTTAAAAAGTTCCAGGTGTTTTGCAGGTAATTAGACGGGTTAAAGCCAAGCTTATAAACCGCGACCATGTACCCACCAAAAACGCCAATAATGTCTGCGACCAAAACCAAAAGCGGAAACATGGTGATACCGGCAATAAGGCGCGGTGCGACCAAATATTTCATCGGGTTGGTGGAAAGGGTGGTTAGCGCATCTATCTGTTCGGTAACGCGCATGGTGCCGATTTCGGCGGCCAAGCTGGCCCCAATGCGCCCGGCAACCATAAGGCCCGCTAACACGGGGCCTAGTTCACGGGTGATGGATAAAACCACAACGTTGGCAATTGCCCCTTCGGCGGAAAAACGCGCAAAACCGGTATAGCTTTGCAACGCCAAAACCATGCCGGCAAAAACCGCGGTTAGGCCGACAACTGGCAGGGAATAATAACCAATGTCCATCATTTGGTGTAAAATTATGCGCGGATAAAACGGCGGGCGCACCGCGTGGCTGATGCCCGAAACCATAAACGTGGTTAGCTTGCCTGCGGCTTCAAGAAAGGCAATAAAAACGCTACCGATTTTTTGTAATCCAGCCAATGGGTTCATTTTATTTATCCGTTCCGCCTACATAAACCCGACCATAACGTGGCCCAAGGTTGGTAAGTATTTCATAGCCGATTGTACCTGCGCGCGCCGCCATATCATCAACCGGGTTGTTGGGGCCGATTAAATCCACCAACGCACCGACGTGAGCAATATTTTCGGGAACGGCAGAAACGTTGATGGTAATTAAATCCATTGAAACACGCCCCACATAAGGTGCCGGATATTCGCCCACATAGGCAACGCCATTGTTGCTTAGGGAACGCAAAATACCATCGGCATAACCGGCGGCTATGGTGGCAATTAGCTCTTTCCCGGCCGCCTTGTGGGTCGCACCATAGCCAACGGTTTGGGGGGTGTCAATTTCACGAACCTGCAGGATTTTCCCTTGCAGGCGAACGACTTGGGCCATGGGGTTGGCTTTTTCCGGTGTCGGGTTGACCCCGTAAAGGGCAACACCGGGGCGGACCATTTCCATGTGGTATTCGGGCCCTAAAAACACCCCCGATGAATTGGCGATAGATGTGCGCACACCGCCCAGCCCGCCAATCGATGAAAGGGCATTTTTGAAGCTTGTCAGCTGTTCTTGGTTCATGGGGTTTTTTTGTTCATCACTGCACGCTAGGTGGCTCATCACCAATGAAATATTTACCCCCGAAAGTAAATCTGGGTTTTTAGCAATCGCCCCAACATCACCCGCCCCAAGGCCAAGGCGGTTCATGCCGCTATCAAGGTGAAGTGCCGCAGGTGCGTTCAGGCCAGAGCTATTTGAAAATTTTTTCCAAACGGAAATGTCTTCTAGCGAATTTAAAACCGGGCTTAAGGCATGATGCACAAGGTCGTGTTCGTTGCCGCCAATCGGGCAACCAAGGATAAATATTTCTGCATCATCACCCATGACCGAGCGCAATTCAATGCCTTCGTCAATGCTTGCAACAAAAAACGTTTTGCAACCCGCAACGCCCAAGGCAACACCCACATGGCGGGCATCAAGGCCGTAACCCCTGGCTTTTATTACCGCACCAACAGCACAATTTTTGGATTTGCTTACCATGGTTTGATAGGTGCGCCAGTTTTTCTGTAACGCGCCCAAATCAATGCTAAGGATGGCACCGGCGTGCCTTAAAGCAGCGTTTTCAATCGAACTGTCGGGGCTATGGTTTTCATGTTTTTTGGCCATGGCATTATTCGTTACCGCCGTCATATCGGTTATCGTAATCGTTATGATAGGGGTCAAGGTCGGCAAAGCGGGTGAATTCACCGATGAACGCCATTTTCACGTCACCAATTGGGCCGTGGCGTTGCTTGGCAATAATAACGTCTGCGGTATTTTTTACCCGTTTCAATGTGTCTTCCCAGCGACCTTCGCGTTCGGCAAATTTGGAAACGTCTTCATCGGCGCGGTGCGATGGTTTTTTGCGTTCAAGATAATATTCTTCACGGTAAATAAACATGACCACGTCGGCATCTTGTTCGATAGAGCCCGATTCACGCAAATCAGAAAGCTGTGGGCGGGGCGGGTCGCGCTGTTCGACCGCACGGCTAAGCTGCGAAAGCGCAATAACCGGAACTTCTAATTCCTTGGCCAGTGTTTTTAGGCCACGGGTAATTTCGGAAACTTCCTGGACGCGGCCATTATCGCGCGAGCCGGGGTTAGCGGAAATAAGTTGCAGATAATCCACCACAATAAGCCCAAGGTTATGTTTGCGTTTAAGCCTGCGTGCACGGGTGCGAATTGCACTGATTGAAAGGGCGGGGGTATCGTCAATAAACAATGGCATGCGGTTTATGGAATTGCTTATGGTTGCAAGCCTGACAAATTCATCGTTGGAAAGAAGCCCTTTGCGCATTTTATCCGATGATAGCTCAACCTGCTCCGATAAAATACGCGCGGCCAATTGCTCGGCAGACATTTCTAACGAGAAAAACCCGACAACCGCACCTTCTTCGCCCGCTGATTTAAAATGTGAATAGGCAGCGTTGTAGGCAATGTTGGTGGCAAGTGCGGTTTTGCCCATGGATGGGCGCCCGGCCAGAATTAACAAATCTGATTTATGTAACCCACCCAGCATCTGGTCTAAATCTTTTAAGCCCGTGGTGACACCCGCCAGCGCGCCTTCGCGTTTGTGTGCGGTTTCGGCCATGCGCAACGCATCAAGAACAGATTTCTGGAAATCCTGAAAACCGCCCTCGTAATTTCCTTCGGTTGCCAAATCATACAAATGTTGTTCGGCCATTTCGATTTGTTGGGTTGCGGTTACATCGACGCCGGGGTCGAAGGCTTCGTTTACTATGTCTTCGCCCAGATGAATAAGTTCACGTTTCAGGTGCAGGTCATAAATGATGCGCCCGTATTCGCCCGAATTGATAATGGTAACCGCGCTACCGGCCAGCTCGGCCAGATAATTGGTTCCACCAATAGATGAAAGCACTTCATCGGTTTCAAACAGTGGTGCCAGCGATACGTAGTTGGCGATTTGTCCGCGATCAATCAGTGTGCGACAGGTTTCAAAAATGCGTCCGTGTTCGGGTATGGCAAAATGTTCGGCCATAAGAAATTCCGCCACCCGTTCAAACGCGCGGTTGTCGGTGATGATTGCGCCCAGCAAGGCTTTTTCCGCCTCAATGTTATAGGGCAGGGTGCGAATGGCCGGTTCATTGTTTGACCCGCCAAAACTTGAATCGCCTGATCTGGCCTCGGCAAGGCGTATGGTATTATCTGTGCTCATGGGCGTACTCTAAGGCAAAACAAGTTACCCACAGGCAGCTAATAACCTTAATGGTGGGGCTTGTTGTGAAATAAATGTTCAATAAATAATAGACCGATTCGGGGCATTTGTGCCGAGGACAAAAAAATCGGCGCCCGGTTTTATGCCAGGGCGCCGATTTGGTCGTTTTTTGCCTTAAATGACGATGTTTTTAGGCTTTTTCGCCTTCGTCGGTGGTTTCAGCGCCTTCGCCTTCTTCGGCGGCGGTCTCTTCTTTTATTTCTTCGAGAACGCTTTCTTCGAATACGGCTTCTAGCTCAGGCGCGGCCTTTACCTCAGGCTCGTCTTCGCCAACAACGGCTTTGCCGGTTTTGGCCTGAATTTTGGCTTCTTCGTCGGTGCGTGCCACGTTGATGATTACCTTGACCGAAACTTCCGGGTGCAGGGCGCAACGCACATCATAAAGACCCAATTCTTTGATGGGGCTGGCAAGACCGATTTGTCCGCGGTCTACGGTAAAACCTGCATCGGTAAGTGATGTTGCGATATCGCGCGCGTTGACCGAACCATAAAGGTGTCCCGCTTCGCCCGCTTGGCGGATAAGAACAACAGATGTGCCTTCCATCTTGGCGGCAACTTTGCTGGCTTCTTCTTTATGTTTAAGGTTTTCAGCCTCAAGCTGTACACGCTGGGCTTCAAAAACCTTTTTGTTTGCGTCCGTCGCGCGCAATGCCTTTTTTTGCGGCAACAAGAAATTGCGGGCAAAGCCGGTCTTGACCTTTACCACATCGCCCATCTGTCCAAGTTTCTCAACACGTTCGAGCAAGATAACGTCCATCTTTAATTCCTCCTAGCCTTCTAGCGGCTTAACTATTCGCCGGCGAAGGCCGACCCATTGTTCTATAATTCCAATTGCACCAATCACCAGTGCAAACCACCCGGTGGCAAGCGTAACCACATAAATCAATCCCAGCAGCACACCGGGAAACCTTAAACTACCGGCCAGCACATGAACCACGGCAAGTCCCAAAAAGAAATAAGGCATTGCTACAACCACAAATAAATTGCGGCCTAAATACCCAACCTCTCCGGGGCCGAGCAATGCCAACAAGGCACTACCAACCAAGGCCCATGATGGCCAATCAGGGAGCGTTAGCTCCTTAATTCGTGGGCTTGGTCTAAGGTTTTTTCTTCCCTTTACCAACAGCCCCTGAGCGAAAATAGAATTAACGCCCAGCATCAAAACCCAAAATGCACCCACCATGCCGGGAAAAAAATCCGCTAACACTTTGGTTGCATCAAGACGCACTTTTGCGTCTTGATTTGGGGCTATTATTTCAAACAGCCCCGAAATGTATTCAACGACGGCCCCTTTGAGGTCGCCCCCGGTTAGCAAAGACGCACCGACCATGTACACGCAGGCAACAATCGCAATCCAAACGATTATACTCCCTGCCGGAAGCCACCCCTTATCAGGATTGGGTTCCGCTTTAACATGGCCTGCGTCATAACTGCGCGGGCGTACCGGTAATCCCGGTACATCGGCCTCGCGGCCGGGTAATTCTTCGGCAACATCAATGCCGTTTTTGGCAATTGCCGGATCAGACTTGCTTAGCGCCAGAAACGATATAGCCCAAGAAGGCAAACCGTGTAGCAGTGCGAACATTGCACCACCGGCCAAACCAAGCCCAAAACTTATCAGCGTTCCCGCCCCGGCGGATATTAGTGCCGCCCGGTGGCCCAACCCCAGCCCCACCAGAAGTATCGGCAGTGGAACCAGATAGACCAGAAAGAAAACGCTAACCGCGCTTCCCGACAAAAATGCCAGCGAAAGCATGGCGCTTACCAATCCGGCAATAATGGCGATGAGTACGTGTTTTGAATCCATCCTCATCTGCCTATCACCAACCCCCCTCAATCTTGAGGGGTAGCTCAATCACTTTACAACATAAGGCAAAAGACCAAGAAAGCGTGCCTGCTTGATAGCCTTTGCAAGCTCACGCTGCTTTAGTGCCGAAACTGTTGTGATGCGCGAAGGAACAATCTTTCCACGCTCGGAAACATAACGACCGAGAAGTCTTGTATCGCGAAAATCAATCTTTGGTGCACCTTCACCTGAAAACGGGCAGCTTTTACGGCCGCGGAAAAATGGTCTACGTCCCATTATGCATCTCCCCTGTCAGAAAAGCCGCCGCCAAAGCCGCCGCCAAAGTTGTCATCGCGCTCAAAGCCGCCCCTACGTGGACGGTCATCACGACTAGGTTTTTGCATCATAACGCTGGGCTCGGTGTCCAGTTCGTCGGTGCGAAGCGTAAGGTGACGAAGAAGATCTTCGTTAAGACGCATCTGGCGTTCCATTTCTTGAACGGTAGCAGCCGGAGCATCGATGGTGAGTTGAAGATAGTGGCCTTTGCGGTTTTTCTTGATGCGATAGGCCAGGGATTTAAGGCCCCAGTATTCTGTTTTAGCAACCTTGCCACCACCATTTGTGATTACACCGGCAAATTTTTCTGCCAATGCTTCAGCCTGCTGGTTGGACAAGTCCTGACGCGCAATAAGCACGCTTTCGTAATAAGGCATTATATGTCTCCTTCCGGATTATCTCATCCCGTTCGTCTCATGCCTGTATCGAGACTAAGGGGCATAGCCGGGAAGACTTCTCCCCGGCAAGGAGTTGAAGGCGCGAAATATACCCATTCGCGGCCTAAATGCAAGCGTGTAGCGGGGGTTTATTGCGTCAAAACGCAACTATTTGACCAAATGGCGTTTTTGCGGGCAGGAATGGCGGGTTTATACCGCTTTGTTGTTATCGTTACCGTCTTTTTTGTTTTTTGAAAAAGCAAACAAAAACAATACGATAACGCTAAAAACGGTAAATAATCCGACCACTATGGTGAATGCTATTTCGGTCATTGTTATCTTATAGCAATTTCTGGGCAAAAAATCATCAGGTGTTTATTGTTATGGGGGCTTGGGAATTTGGTTATTTTGCCTTGAACTGTGACTTTGGGGCGTGTATCCCTCGGGCCATAGAGTGAATTCTTGGACATTAATGTCCTCAGGGCTTTAGGCTAAAGAAATAACAAGGAATCCAATCGTATGACCCGTGCATTAGTATTTCCCGGACAAGGTTCCCAGTCTGTTGGAATGGGCAAGGCGCTATATGATGGGTTTGCTTCGGCCAAAGCGGTTTTTGATGAAGTTGACGAGGCACTGGGCGAAAAGCTTTCAAGCATTATTTTTGACGGCCCCGAAGACCAACTGACACTTACGCACAATACCCAACCGGCACTTATGGCCGTTTCAATGGCGGCGTTCAGGGTAATGGAAGAAAAAGGTTTTGATTTAAAATCGGGCGCTTCGTTTGTTGCCGGGCATTCGCTTGGCGAATATTCGGCGCTGGCGGCAAGTGGTGCGTTTTCCATAACGGTTGCGGCAAAGCTTTTGCGTACACGCGGCTTGGCAATGCAAAAAGCGGTTCCGGTTGGCGTTGGTGCGATGGCCGCACTTTTGGGTCTTGATTGGGATCAGGCAAAAGAAGTGTGCGATAAAGCAGCAAGTGGCGACGAAATATGTTCGCCTGCTAATGATAATGCGCCTGGGCAGGTTGTTGTATCTGGCACAAAACAAGCGGTTGAACGCGCAGGCGAAATAGCAAAAGAAATGGGCGCAAAGCGCGCAGTGATGCTACCGGTTTCCGCGCCATTTCATTGTTCGCTAATGGCTGATGCCGCAGATGCAATGAAGGACGCGTTACAAGAAGCCGAGATAAAATCACCAATTATTCCGTTGATTGCCAACGTAACCGCCGCACCAGTTAGCGATGTGGATGAAATTCGTGACCTTTTGGTTCGTCAGGTTACCGGCACTGTTCGTTGGCGCGAAAGTGTTCTGGCCATGAAAGAATTTGGGGTCAGTCAATTGGTTGAAGTTGGCGCGGGAAAGGTTTTATCAGGTCTTGTCAGGCGCATAGACGCCGAGCTTTCCGGTATTTCGTTAGGCGGGCCTGAAGATATCGACCAATTTATAGCCGGCCTGTAGGCTGGTGCGCGGACTTTAATTAAGGGGTGAATAAAATGTTTGATCTTAGCGGCAAAAAAGCACTCGTAACCGGCGCTTCGGGTGGCATCGGTGGGGCCATCGCCCGCACACTACACGCCAATGGCGCAGAGGTTGTTCTTTCCGGAACCCGCAAAGAAGCACTTGATGCTTTGCAAAAAGAACTGGGCGAACGCACACACGTTTGCGTTGCACGCCTTGGCGAAGAAGGTTCAGCAGAAAAGCTTATAACCGATGCGCATGAAGCAATGGGCGGTCTTGATATTTTGGTAAATAATGCGGGCCTAACACGCGATACGCTTGCCATGCGAATGAAAGACGAAGACTGGCAAACTGTTATTGACGTAAATCTTACATCGGCTTTTAAGCTTATCAAGGCATCGTTAAAAGGCATGATGAAGCAACGCTCGGGACGCATCATCAATATAACGTCGGTGGTTGGGGTTACCGGAAACGCCGGACAAGCCAATTATGCCGCATCCAAAGCCGGACTGATTGGCATGAGCAAATCATTGGCCCAAGAAGTGGCCAGTCGGGGCATAACGGTTAACTGTGTGGCTCCGGGTTTTATAGTTTCACCCATGACCGATTCCCTTAATGATGAGCAAAAAGCTGCAATTACAAACAATATCCCATCTGGCACCATGGGCACGCCCGAAGATATTGGTGCGGCTGTGGCCTATCTTGCCAGTAGCGAATCGGGCTATGTAACGGGCCAGACCCTTCATGTTAATGGCGGGCTGGCAATGATTTGACCGGGCATATTGGCTTGGTAAAAAATGGGGATAAACAGGGGTTTTGTATGCTGGTTTTGCCGTATAAAGTATGATAGTTAGCTCTACGATTTACTAATTTCTGGCGCTATAGTTAGGCCATGTATCTAATGATAACTTTAAGTTTGGTTCATGGTTTCTAGTTTTCTTTTTAACAACCTTTATATTTGAGGATTACAATTATGAGTGATGTCGCAGAACGTGTAAAAAAGATCGTCGTTGAACATCTTGGTGTTGACGAAACAAAAGTTGTTGAAGGCGCAAGCTTCATTGACGACCTTGGTGCCGACAGTCTTGATACCGTTGAGCTGGTAATGGCTTTCGAAGAAGAATTTGGATGCGAAATCCCCGATGACGCAGCAGAAAAAATTCTGACAATTAAAAACGCTATCGATTTTATCAGCGCTAATAGTTGAGATGACGGAGTTTTAGGATAATCAAAGCATCCGAATAGTTTCTCGGTGCTTTTTATCTTTTTGTTCAGGGTCGTTTATTTTGGCCCTATCTTGTGAAGGGCGTAACCCATGAAGAGTGTTGCCATGAGGCGTGTAGTTGTAACCGGGGTTGGTGTTGTTTCACCGCTCGGTAATGGCGTTAAGACAACATGGGACAGGCTGATTGAATCTAAATCCGGCATCGGAATAATCGAAGATTTTGATGTTAGCGATATAGCCGCAAAAATTGCCGGTCAGGTGCCTCTGGGTAGCGGGGCCGGCGAATTCAATTTTGATGATTACGTAACGCCCAAGGAACGGCGCCGGGTTGATGATTTTATCGTTTATGGTATTGCCGCCGCCGAAGAAGCCATCAAAGATTCCGGATGGGAATTAAAAACCGACGAAGATGCCTTTACCACTGGCGTTTTGATAGGTTCCGGCATTGGCGGCCTTAAAACCATTAATGATGGCGCAATCACGGTAGATTGTGAATCCGGTGGCGGCCCGCGCAGGCTTTCACCGTTTTTTATTCCGGCAAGCCTTATCAATCTTATTTCCGGCCATGTTTCCATTAACCATGGCTACAAAGGGCCCAACCATGCGGTGGTCACTGCATGTTCTACCGGTGCGCATGCAATCGGTGATGCCGCCCGTCTTATTCAGTGGGGTGATGCCAACGTAATGGTAGCAGGCGGGGCAGAGGCCGCCGTGTGCAGATTGGGTTTGGCCGGCTTTGCTTCGGCCAAGGCTTTAAATACCAGTTTTAATGACCGCCCGACCGAAGCATCGCGCCCGTGGGATCGTGACCGCGCCGGTTTTGTCATGGGCGAAGGTGCGGGCGTGGTTGTTTTGGAAGAATATGAACACGCCAAAAAACGCGGCGCAAAAATATATGCAGAAATTGCAGGTTACGGTATGTCGGGCGACGCCCACCACATAACCGCGCCAACACCGGATGGTGATGGGGCCTATCGTTGCATGCGCGCCGCCATGAAACGCGCGGAAATGAACCCCGAAGACATTGATTATGTAAATGCCCACGGCACCTCAACCATGGCTGACGTAATTGAACTGTCTGCGGTAAAGCGCGCATTTGGTAATGCGGTTAACGACATTTCCATGTCATCAACAAAATCCGCTATCGGTCACCTTTTGGGTGCGGCCGGTGCGGTTGAGGCAATATTTTCAATATTGGCGGTAAACAACGGTATTGTTCCGCCAACCCTTAATCTTGAAAATCCGGATGAAGGCTGTGATATCGATCTTGTTGCCAAGGTCGCAAAACAGCGTCCGGTGCGTGCCGCGTTATCCAATTCGTTTGGGTTTGGCGGAACAAACGCTTCGTTGATTTTCAAGAAAGTCGATTAAGCGGAGTGCGCCAATGAAGCGCGCCCTTATTTTAATTTTCATTTTTATATTTGTGCCGTTTATGGTCGTTAGCACCGCATGGCTATGGATGGGAACCAAGGTGGTTAACCCGGGGCCCAGCGTTAATGATGTGCGCATTATCATAAAACCCGGATATGGTGTTTCGCAAATAGCATCAGAGCTTGAACGCTCGGGCGTGATTGACAGCCAGCTGGTATTTAAACTGCGCGCCCGCCTGACCAATACCCACAAAACCCTTAAAGCCGGTGAATATAATTTCCCCGCACACGTTAGCATTGGCGGGGCGTTGCAATTGCTTAAAAGCGGCAACACCGTAGTCAGGAAACTAACAATTCCCGAAGGACTGTATGCGACAGCGATAATTGATTTGGTGATGGCGGCAGACGGGCTGGAAGGCGATATTAAAAATATTCCATCCGAGGGCGTGTTGTTGCCGGAAACATACCATTATTCGTGGGGTGATAGCCGCCAAGGATTAATCAACCGCATGGAAGAAGATATGATTTCGTTGCTGGACCGACTGTGGGCAGAACGCAAAGAAAATACATTTGTAAAATCCATAGATGAAGTTTTAATTCTGGCTTCAATCGTTGAAAAAGAAACCGCAATTGATGCAGAGCGTTCACGCATTGCCGGGGTGTTTATTAATCGGCTTAAAAAGGGAATGCGCCTGCAATCCGACCCAACGGTTGTCTATGCAATTACCAACGGGCAAGGCGAAATGGGGCGCGAATTAACCCGTAACGATTTGGCGGTGGAAAGCCCATTTAATACATATCGCAATAAAGGCCTTCCCCCGGGGGCCATTGCCAACCCGGGCAAAGCTTCGATTGTTGCCGTGTTGGCGCCAATTGATACGGATGAGCTTTATTTTGTTGCAGATGGCACAGGTGGGCACGTATTTGCCCGAAGCCTAAAGGAACACAACCAAAACGTAGCAAAATGGCGAAAGTTAAAGCGTGCAAATCAGGGGCAATAACCCATCCTATAAGCTTTTTTGCCGTGACTTAAGGGGTTATAAGTTAAATATAGAATCGAAGCTTGGCTATCTTGTCTAGCTTCGGGCCGGGAGATACAGATTGAACATATCCTCGATGACAGGATTTGCTACCAGCGAAGGCAGCAACGAAAAGTGTGCATGGAACTGGGAAGGCAAAAGCGTCAACGCCAAGGGCCTAGACGTGCGCCTTAAACTTCCGCGCGGTTTTGATTTTCTTGAAGTGAAAATCAGGGAAAGCGTGAACAAACAATTCAAGCGGGGAAGCATTTATATAAACCTTGATGTTTCTTGGGTTGTCGCCAATGCCGGGGTTGCGCTTAACAGTGATGGGCTGGAAAGTATCTTAAGCGCGCTTGTAACGCTTCAGGAAAAAGCTAATGCAAAGGGGCTTGAGCTAAGCCCGCCAACCCCAGACGGCATACTGGCTTTAAGGGGTGTTTTAGAGCAAAGCGATGAACAGGTTGGCGATGAAGAACGCCTTGGCCTAGAGAAAGAATTGATGGCCAGTTTTGATATCATGGTGGCGCAATTGCTGGAAAGCAGAAACCGAGAAGGTGAAAAGCTGGCCGATATTTTAACAGAACAAATAAATCTAATTGAAAAATTAAGCAATAATGCAACAAAGGTTGCGGCAACACAGCCAGATGCTATTAGAGCCAGGCTGAAAGAGCAGGTCGAGACATTGATGGCAGATGTATCTGGCATTGATGAAGCAAGGCTGGCCAGTGAAGCAGCATTATTGATGACAAAAGCAGACATTCGTGAAGAACTAGACAGGCTTTCGTCCCACGTGTCTGCGGCCAAGGTCCTGCTTGGTGAAAGCGCGCCTGTGGGCAGACGGATGGATTTTCTTTGCCAGGAATTCAACCGTGAAGCCAATACCCTTTGCTCTAAATCATCAGATGTAGAATTGACCAATATCGGTCTTGAGCTAAAATCAGTAATTGAACAATTCCGCGAACAGGTGCAAAACATAGAATAATGAGCGATCCAAAAAACATTAAACGCCGTGGTCTTATGCTGGTTCTTTCCTCGCCTTCGGGTGCCGGAAAAACAACAATTTCACGTGAATTATTAAAACGTGAACCGGACCTTTCCATGTCGGTTTCGGCAACCACCCGCGAACCGCGCACGGGCGAGATTGATGGAAAAGATTATTTCTTTATTTCAAAAGAAAAATTCCATCAAATGGTTGAAAATGACGAATTTCTTGAACACGCTACGGTGTTTGAAAATTCATACGGCACACCGCGCGGCCCGGTCGAAGCCGCACTATCCGCCGGCAAGGATGTTTTGTTTGATGTTGATTGGCAGGGCACGCAACAATTGCGCGACAGGGCCAAAAATGATTTGGTTAGTATTTTTATTTTACCGCCATCAAAAGAAGAACTGGAAAATCGCCTGCGTACGCGCGCACAAGATCCGGATGATGTTATTTCAAAGCGCATGGCCAAGGCTTCGGGCGAGATGTCGCATTACGATGAATACAATTATATTGTTGTGAATGTTGATGTTGAGGATAGCGTTCATGAAGTGCAATCCATATTAACGGCAGAGCGCCTACGCAAAGACCGTCGCGAAGGGTTGCATGGGTTTGTTCGCGTTTTATGTGGCGATGACGAATAGCTGATTTTAAAAAAACCTGTCCATTACCAATATAAACGCTATCCACCACATTATTATGGCAATTGTTCCATCTAAAATACGCCAAGTAATCGGTGTATTGAACAGTGGCGCTAGTTTTCCCGCACCATAAGCAAGCGCATAAAACCAAATAAACGATGCCATCACCCCGCCACCAATAAACCACGCCCGATCCGGCCAATCATGTTGTCCAGAAATACCGCCAAGCAACACGACCGTATCTAAAAATGCATGGGGATTAAGTAAACTAAACCCCAAAGCGGTCAAAATGGCAAATTTTACTGTCATTGGTTTTGCGGAAACATTTTCAACCGATAATGTTTCCTTATGAAGGGCGCGGCGAAAGGCAAGTACGCCATAAACCCCCAGAAAAATTGCGCCACCAATGGCCGCCACATTGCCAAGCCACGGCGTGGATGCAATTATGGTTCCGACCCCAAGCCCGCCAACAAGAATAAGAAATGCATCACTAAGAAAACACACGCTGGCAACAATGAAGTGTTTATCGCGTTTAAGTCCTTGACGTAAAACAAAGGCATTTTGCGACCCGATGGCGATTATTAACCCAGCCCCAAGCGCAAGTCCTTGAAAAAAAACCTCGATTGGAAATATCATCTTAAGATTTTCCCGCAAATGCTCGCGCAAGATTGGCAAAATCTTCCACTGATAATTCTTCGGCGCGCGATGTCTCGCTAATGTCCAAAGATTCAAGGTTTAACCCAAGAGGTTTTAGGGATTGGCGCAACATTTTGCGTCTTTGCCCGAATGCGGTGGCAACAACGTGCTCCATCGCATCCCAGCTGGCGGGTGCTAGTGGCTGGGCGCGTGGTTTTAATGTAACAACGGTTGAGACAACCTTGGGCGGCGGGGTAAATGCCTTGCGATCAATATTGAATTCGCATT